>NZ_MLAO01000033.1 GCF_002272835.1 Helicobacter sp. 11S03491-1 | reverse complement strand
GACTTATAATTTCTCCGGGAATAGTGCTACAACAGGTTATGCTTATAAAGGGAATGTTACTTACCCTCAAAATCACCTCAATATCAATCTCTCCGATGGGGCGATTATGCAAGGGAGTATCACGCAAGTATGGAGCGGTTATTCTCAAGTCCAATCTCCTGTGATCAATATCAGTGCTAAAAGCGGGGCAGATATTCAAAGTGCGATTACAATACAAGAACCGGTATTTCCCTATAATCAATACCAAC
>NZ_MLAO01000032.1 GCF_002272835.1 Helicobacter sp. 11S03491-1 | reverse complement strand
TAGGAACTCCAAACCCCTATGTTTGAGATATTCCCAATAAAGGCAAAGTTATTTTTAGTACTGTCATCTGAGGTGTAATTTCCATCAAGGTTTAGGGTAAATAGTTTTTTTAGGGTTGATGGGGCAGCTTGATTGTCATTGGTTGATTGTCATTGTTGGAAATGTTCAATGCCCCACTCATATTGGAGTTATCCAAAGAGATAGTGTTAGTCCCTCCGGAGTTGGTGATGTTCCCTGAAATGATTGATCCGCCCGAAGCATTAATAGTGTTAGTCCCT
>NZ_MLAO01000031.1 GCF_002272835.1 Helicobacter sp. 11S03491-1 | reverse complement strand
ATTGTTGGAAATGTTCAATGCCCCACTCATATTGGAGTTATCCAAAGAGATAGTGTTAGTCCCTCCGGAGTTGGTGATGTTCCCTGAAATGATTGATCCGCCCGAAGCATTAATAGTGTTAGTCCCTCGGGAAAAATTAACACTCCCTGAGATCTTAGCGCCGTTTGTGAGAGTAAAGGTGGTATCTCCTGCGGTATTGGTAGCATTGCCTTGGAAGTCTGCCCCGCTATCAAGATTGAATATAACCTTATTCCCTCCATTCCAATTTCCTTTGAGAAGTGCGTTGCTGCTTGCATTTACATTTAATTTGAGTGTGTTTTGATAACCATTATCTCCGGTAAATTTAAATCCCTGCATACTTGCCCCATTGGAGAGAGTGAGGTTCATGGTAACTCCGGTGGGTGTATTGAGTGTCCCTGTGAATTTAGCATTATCCAAAGTCATATTAAAATATTGTTGGTATTGATTATAGGGAAATACCGGTTCTTGTATTGTAATCGCACTTTGAATATCTGCCCCGCTTTTAGCACTGATATTGATCACAGGAGATTGGACTTGAGAATAACCGCTCCATACTTGCGT
>NZ_MLAO01000030.1 GCF_002272835.1 Helicobacter sp. 11S03491-1 | reverse complement strand
TAACACTATTAATGCTTCGGGCGGATCAATCATTTCAGGGAACATCACCAACTCCGGAGGGACTAACACTATCTCTTTGGATAACTCCAATATGAGTGGGGCATTGAACATTTCCAACAATATCTCTTTGAAATTCTCCAACAATGCAAAAATGAGTAATAAGATTACTATCGCCGGAGGTACACTCAATCTTGATCTCAAAGATAGCAGCACACAAGATGTTGCTTTATCTTGGGGGACTGTCAATATCAACGGGGCTACTCATGCAAAAATAGGATCAATCGGATCTTCTACCGGGACAATTAACCTCAATAACCTCAAAGATGTCTCTATTGCCAAGATTAGTGATGGGGACAGTTCTACCGTGACTTTGAATCTCTCCGGAGAACAAGTGAGTATAGCAGGGGGAATTGATGTCCCTTCAACTGCTAATACAGCAGCTGCTAATATTACTTTAAAAAATTCTGCCCTCAAGGATTTGAATTTATCTCAAACCCTGGCTAAGGTAAACCTCACTCAAAGCAGTGTGGGGAATATTACTTCAGCTTCAGGTAATGCCCAAGCTTTTTTGAAGATTGATAAT
>NZ_MLAO01000029.1 GCF_002272835.1 Helicobacter sp. 11S03491-1 | reverse complement strand
TTAGAACCAATAAACCCTCCTAATTGAGTAGGGGTGATGCTTTGGATAGAATTATTGAGTATCAATCCCTTTGTATTGACATTAAAATCAAGATAATAGTTATTGGAAATACCTTTTGGGTTAGGGGCAGTGATTTGAACAATCTCTATACCATTAGGAGATTTATCTGTATCGGGGGTATAAGGTGATAAGGAAGTATCCGCAATAAGGGGCAAGTCTTTGGGAATCAAAGGAGCTTGATTTTCTTCAAGGATACTCTCTTGAGAAATAGGGATTTTATTGATAGGGGGAGGATGTGTTTTGTCCAAAGGATTCTTTTGCGCATCAGAAGCCAAGAGAACACAGGGGATGAGAAAAAGCCGAAGAAAAATAAAAAATAAGAGGATAAAAATCAAATAGTAACGATATGTTTTAAAAAAACATAAAATATTTTTACTCAATTTTTTCCTTGATAGATTATATCTATACTTATTTTTATATTTTCATAAACTTTAATAATTTTTTAGATTATAGAATAATATATCTTAAACTAATTTTAAATAATAGGGTGTATAATTTAAAGATAAAAATCTATTTTTTATTTTAAATAAGAAAATCCATACAATCATTCATAGATATATTCCTATAATAATTATCATTATTTA
>NZ_MLAO01000028.1 GCF_002272835.1 Helicobacter sp. 11S03491-1 | reverse complement strand
CTGCCCCATCAACCCTAAAAAAACTATTTACCCTAAACCTTGATGGAAATTACACCTCAGATGACAGTACTAAAAATAACTTTGCCTTTATTGGGAATATCTCAAACATAGGGGTTTGGAGTTCCTATGCCCCGGTAGCTGAACTCAACTTCAAAAATGGCGCAAATATGAAGGGCAATATCACAATGAGCAATACTGAGGGCAGCACTGTTAGTTTTGGTTCAAATTCTACTTTTACCGGGAATTACACACAAAGTTACGGCAAAACAACATTGAAATTCAATAATGCAACTATGAACGGGACTATTAAAGTTGGGGCTGATAATGATCGTATTAATAATGAATCAATTATTTTGCATGTTATTGGAGATAAATTTAAATTTAACGGGAAATTGGATTTTACAGGCAGTGTCTATAATGACTATCCAAACTACTCCAGAAGAATATTTGACTTGAGCAATCAATCCGTCCTTACTCTTACTTCCGGACTCAACCAAGTTTATGGGACTACGATTTTTAATTTTAGCAAGGATTCTCAGTTGATAGGGGATACCAGTATCACCACGAGTTCTTACCGGGATAATTTTCTAAATCAAACCTTTAATTTTAAAGATTCTTCTTGGACAGGGAATATCAATGCAACTGCTTGGGGGTTTAACCGCTATGTGAGTGCGACTTATAATTTCTCCGGGAATAGTGCTACAACAGGTTATGCTTATAAAGGGAATGTTACTTACCCTCAAAATCACCTCAATATCAATCTCTCCGATGGGGCGATTATGCAAGGGAGTATCACGCAA
>NZ_MLAO01000027.1 GCF_002272835.1 Helicobacter sp. 11S03491-1 | reverse complement strand
GGATTTTTCATCACCAAATCAGGATCTTTGATTACTTTTTCAATCGTCTCAACCACATCTTTGATATTTTCAAACATCTCAGGGTGTCTTTGATAAAGCAAAGCTACATCAGCTATTGCTTCTTTATCTCCTCCTAAGGCTTTTGCAAGTGCTAATCCGAGTTCAAATATTTCTAATTCATTCATTTTGTTACTCTTTTGATAAATTTTTTCATTGACTTACCTTCTTTTTTGGGGTTTGGAATTTTGCAAATCATAAGGTTTTGATTGGGGATTTTTGGGTAAAATACTCTTAGCAGGTGATGAAATGTTCTTTTGAACCAGTCGCTCGTCAAGACTTTGGGCTTGAGTGTAGGAATTGGGCGTCCCTACCATCGCTTGCTTTTTCTCAAATTGTTTAAACTTTTCAATATTGATTTTATTGGCATGAAAAATAACATTTGTTCCTTCATCATTTCTGATACCTACATCACCCATTTTTTCTTCATTTAATTGTTTGGCCAGAATAAAATCTTTGTCATTTTTGGCTTTTGGATTTTTCATCACCAAATCAGGATCTTTGATTACTTTTTCAATCGTCTCAACCACATCTTTGATATTTTCAAACATCTCAGGGTGTCTTTGATAAAGCAAAGCTACATCAGCTATTGCTTCTTTATCTCCTCCTAAGGCTTTTGCAAGTGCTAATCCGAGTTCAAATATTTCTAATTCATTCATTTTGTTACTCTTTTGATAAATTTTTTCATTGACTTACCTTCTTTTTTGGGGTTTGGAATTTTGCAAATCATAAGGTTTTGATTGGGGATTTTTGGGTAAAATACTCTTAGCA
>NZ_MLAO01000026.1 GCF_002272835.1 Helicobacter sp. 11S03491-1 | reverse complement strand
TTTAGAAAAATGCTAGCACAAATTTAAAAGATTTCATACGCGAATCGGGTATTTTAATTTTTGGGATAGGAACAATACATATATTGATTTAACTTATTTTTATTAATTTATTGCATTAAATTTATTTATAATTATTAGATATATATATTTATTATAATCCAATATAGCTATTATAAATAAATATAATTATTGAAAATAAATTGACTTAAATATGAATATTTTATTTATAAAATATTTTTTAAGAACAAAAAGGAGGATTGCAAGTCAGGATAGCTACTGAGGATTTTAAATTGATACGATCGCAAGTAAAAAATTAAAAATTAATCAAAGCCGGAAATTACTCCGGCTTTGATTAATAATAAGCAATCATTAGATTTAAGTCTAAAGCCCATTTTTCAACTTTGCTTATTCAATTCTTCATTCTTTTGAAGAAATTGCTTGCCTTCTTGAAAATTTGTTGGTATAACCTTATTGAGTGCTTGAAGTTCTTCTTGAACTTTTAGCGCCTTATTGATTTCTGAGAGTTTATACCCTGTGTCTTTTTCCGGCTTTTTCTCTTGAGGTGAAGAACAAGCTATAAAGATACAACTTATAACACAAACCACGATTAATTGACATATTTTTTTCGGACTTTTTATATTCAGTCTTGATTATTTTGTTTTTTTAATGCCGCGGCGATTTTTTTATCTGTTTTGTATCCGGAGAGCGCATACACTGCCCAAATAGAAGCGGGTATCCAACCAATAAAAGTGATTTGAAGCATGAGACAAATCACTCCTGATATAGGCTTACCTATAGTAAAAAACGATAGCCAAGGTAATATTAATGCCAGAATTAATCTCATATGAACTCCTTAATTTTTATTTATATTTTAAAACCGATAAGCATAATTGAGTGTGAGGTA
>NZ_MLAO01000025.1 GCF_002272835.1 Helicobacter sp. 11S03491-1 | reverse complement strand
TTCCTAAGGGAGTGGTTGTTTCTCACCGATCCATTATTGATTATATTGAATGGATTTTGAGTGAAGAAAAAATAAGACCTAAACCTGAAGATATTATAGGCAATCAATCACCTTTTTATTTTGATAACTCAGTTTTAGATATTTATTTATCTTTTTTTACAGGGGCTAGCTTGGTCATAATCCCTGAAGAGAAGTTTTTGTTCCCCAAAGATTTACTCGAATATATCTATACCCAAGGCATCAATTATATATTCTGGGTGCCCACGCTCCTAAGCGCCATATCCAAAACCAAAATATTAGATACTCTCAAACCAACACTCAATGTAGTTTTATTTGCCGGAGAAATCATGCCTACAAAAGATTTGAATTATTGGATTAGCCAATACCCCCAAACCACATTTGCCAATCTCTATGGACCTACAGAAATAACCGTTGATTGCACATTTTATATCATCAATCGTAAGTTTAGAGATGATGAAGCCCTACCCATAGGAAGATCTTGCAGAAATACTCAAGTTATTTTGCTTGATGAAAACTCTCACCCCATCAATACTCAAAACATCCTTGGGGAAATATGTGTTAGAGGGACTTGCTTATCATTGGGATATTATAATGATGTGCAAAAAACACATCAAAGCTTTATCCAAAATCCTCTCCAACCCCACTACCCTGAAAAAATCTATAAAACCGGTGATTTAGGATACTTCAATGAGCACCAAGAGTTAATTATCATAGGACGCAAAGACTATCAAATCAAACATAATGGCTACCGCATAGAACTTGGTGAAATCGAAATAGCTTTAGGAGATTTCAAACCCATAGATAGTCTATGTGTGGTTTATGACAAACAAAATTCACAAATCACACTTTTTTATGAAAGCAAAGAAGAGATCTTAAAAGCACAAATTATCAGCCATCTCAAGAACAAAATCCCCAAATATATGTATCCCCAACGATACATCCGACTAGATGCTCTGCCCTTGAATGCAAATGGCAAAATTGATAGGAAATTTTTAAGCACCACTTTGGACAATCAACCCTTAAAGGACTCATTATGAAACAAAATGTTGTAGAATATCTCAAACAAACCCAAGATAAATATCCCAATAAAATTGCCATAGAAGATAAAAATGGAGAAATAAGCTTTAGTTCTTTTTACCAAAAAGCTCTCTATATCTCAAGTAATTTATTCAAATTTTCCAACCCCCCCCCACCCACCCACTCACACATCAAACACCACAAACTTTCTCCCCAAAAAACACACCACCTTCCAACACCCAACCACATTTTTTAATAAACACATATACATACCCCCATAAACACTACAATCCTCCACAAACACAACTAAAAGCTATAGCAGCACACATCATCACCATTTTTTATAA
>NZ_MLAO01000024.1 GCF_002272835.1 Helicobacter sp. 11S03491-1 | reverse complement strand
TATACCCCTCGCACTCTTTCAGTCAATACCATCACCGGAGAAAATGGTGTCTTTCGTTTGATGGCTGATGTGAGGGCAGGAACTACAGATACTATCAGTGCAAATAATGTTAATGGAGCCCAATACATTCAAATCTATCAAAATCCCTCTCACATCAGCCTGGATGTAGCCGGAAAAAACATGGTCGTTGCTTCTGCAGCTACTCTGGGAGTTAATGGGGGATTTGAAGGGATTGCTACGATTATTGGCTTATATGATTATCTCCCCATTTTGCAACAAACCAATACAGCAGGGGGGAGAATCAATTGGGTTTTAGCCGGCATTACCCAAACCCCTAACCAAACAGCCAAAAGTCTCTTTAATATCCTCTCCCTTCCTTATAAAACCTTTCGTATCCATGCAGACAATCTGTATTACCGCATGGATGATTTACTCTATCCCCCTACCCTCAATGGTCTGTGGGCAAAAGTCTATGCAGGAGGGATTTATCAAAAACAACCCTCCAAAGATAAAACAACTCAAGATTTATTCTATAGTTTTCAAGGGGGTTATGATAAAGGAGAGAATTTTGGAGAAAAAAGATATTTTTATGGATTCTCTCTTGATTACACCCGTTTAAACACAGGGGATAAAGGCTATAAAGGATATGTGCATTCTATAGACATAGGAGGGTATGGGGGGTATTTGGATGAAAACGGTTGGGATATTTCCGGGAGTATGCAATATGGTTACAGTTACAACCATACCCAACTCTATCAAGCTGATGATCCTTTTAATTTTGGAGGGCATTTTTTCTTACTCAGTATGAGAGTGGGGTATCGCTTTTATCCTTTTTATAAAATCAAAACCAGAATCATAGAAAAATGTGTGCGCCCTACTTTTTGCAGGAATGGGATAGAAGACCTGAGAATTAGGGATGAGAGTTTTTATTTCCAACCTTATGTTTCCCTCACACCCGGATTTATTTTAGGAGAAAAGATTTCTTTCTCGGATAAACAATCCCGCTCTCATATTTCAGCCAAACTGCATGCTTCCCCTGCTCTCATTAGCAAGATTGGTCTTTTAACCCTCAAGCGTTATGATTATCCCAATCAAGCTCTTAACTTAAGGGCACTCATTGAATATAGCCATGATCTCAATTTAGGGGGGAAGATTACTTTAACCGATGATGTAGATATGCCCTTAAATCGTTCCGTGCAAATGGATAATCGATTGGGTATAGGGATAGGGGGAGATTATTTGCTTCTCAATGACAGTTTGAAATTCTATGGGGATTTTAAGACAGAATTCTTTGGCAAACTCAATACCTATTGGTTAGTAAGTGCAGGGATACGCTATAAGTTTGGACAAAAACCCCCTAAAACATACAAATCACTCAATTACAGACCCCAAGTCAATCAAACCCAAAAAGCAAGACCTAAAAATGTATTTAAACCTTATGAATCAATCCCATCCCCAAAGAGTGATAGTTTTTATCAGAATAATCATTAT
>NZ_MLAO01000023.1 GCF_002272835.1 Helicobacter sp. 11S03491-1 | reverse complement strand
TTTCTGAATGAAAAATCCAATATGTTTGCTTTGAACAAAAAATACCAACAATTAAAGAATTATACTCGTATGTTAAAAGAGTTTCAAACTCAAGATTCCGGCTTTAATCCTAAGGAGGCTTTCAATAACATTCAAATCAAACAAAAAGAAGTTTTAGAACTCATAAACTCCAGAATTCAGCGACTGCTAAGAATTTATCAAAGCATTCAAACAGATATAAAAGAACAAGAAGAAAAGCTTAGCTCTTTTAATAAAGATTCTCTTGAAGATATTGATGCAATGCTAAAACTGGTTTCCAAACACTTAAGAAACTTAAAAACTTTAAGTTTTACGGGCAAAGAATTGCTTTTGGCTAAAAAAATCCTCTCGCCTAATCAAACTTTTAAAGATATCAACCAAAAAAGCCAAAATGAAATTACTGCACAAATCAAAGAAAAGGAACAATTGAGTATGAAATCTCTAAATTATCGCTTAAAACCAAAGTAAGCCTTTGGCTTGGGTTTTTATATGAAACTAAATAGAATCTGAGCCAACAAGAAGCCGGAGGAGATAAAAATAATAAAAAACAGGGATTATTTTCTCCCGGTGTTTGATTTTGTTTCTTCTTTGCGGTGGTCTTGGAATTTCTTTTGATTTTTTTCTTGAGGGGATTTGTGTTTGAAAACTTTATTTTTTTCTATTCCTTTGCCTTGCCATCTGAGTAAGTCTTGATGGATTTTTTCATATCCTTGTATAAAAAATTCTTTGTAGGGTTCGTAGTCGCCTGTATGATAATATACAACAAGCGCCTTACGATATTGTGAATAAACACTTTCATCATATTCGGTAATGATAAAAGGCATTACTTTATCATTTTTAAAAGAAATAAACTGCATTGTTCTGGCTGTCCTTTTATTGCAGTCTTGAAAATATTGCAAATAGGCTAAGTTATGATGAAGATAAATAGCTCTGTTGAAAGGGTCATGAATGCTTTGATAGATTTTGAATAAATAATCTAATTCGGCATTAAGCCTATCCCCGCTTGATAATGGAATATAGGTGCTACCACTTATTTTGACATCCATGTTTCTCATTGATCCAAGATTTTGTCTTTGAACCAAATCTTTAGCAATGAAGCTATGAATTTCTTTAAGAGTATTTTTATTGATGGGATAGTTAATGGTTAAGATATTTTTATAGGCTTCTTTGAGATTTAAAATCATGATGGCATCGGTATATTTTTTGCCTCCGGCAGTGATGCCCATCTCTAATAAATCAAGTGTCTCAAATCGATCATAAGTATTCCCTTCAATCTTAGCAGAGGTATAGACAAAATCAAATCCATATGCCTCTATCAAACCCTTATCCCCCGTAGAATTCAAAAATACTTCCAGGGGCATATCTTGTGTCATCTCATGGAGTATTTTGAGTTCTTTTTCATTCCAAATATTCATATTGTCCAAAAATTGAGGGTTATAATCCATCTTATATCCTTATTTAGCTTTCGAGTTTTTTGATTTTATTTAATAATTTTTCTTTCATCTCAAACTTTCTTTTTTGAATACTCTCAAAAATAGCCTGTTGGATAAAAGAACTTTTGCTCTCTCCAAATTCTCCAAAATCTCCCAGAAACTCTTCAAGTTCTGTGATAATTTTTTTGCTAAGGGAGATAGTATAGTTTTTTTTCTCTTCTTTTTCTTGGATTTGCTTGATGGGAGTATTTATGCTTTGAGATTTCTTGAGATTGAGTTTTTCATCAAGCTTGGCTGAGAGTTCATCAATGGTTTGCAATTTTAAATCCTCTTGACTCTCTTTTTCTTTACTTGGATTTTGTTTTGATTTTTTGAATTGGATTGAAG
>NZ_MLAO01000022.1 GCF_002272835.1 Helicobacter sp. 11S03491-1 | reverse complement strand
CTCAAAACTTATACCCAAACCCTAATCCCAAAGGGGAAGCATAAGCATAAAATTCATTTTTATTCTTAATCCCAAAGTATCCCCCTAACCCTAAATCCCTAATCACAAAACCTATAGGATCCATCAAAGCAACCAGAGTATAGCCCAAAATTCTTGAACCCATGAATTTCCCTTGATGGGATTGAATATAGCGTGTGAGTTGGTAAAAAACTTCTCCAAAAACAGAACCCATTGCAGGGGTATAAATCAAATCTTGCCAACTGGGGATCTCTACAAAAGCCTCAATCCCATATTCCCAAAAAAATGCTGAAGTTACAAAAGAAAACAATACGGATTCTGCCCAACTATACCCTGCCATACGAGGTTGCATATAATATACAGCTCCAAAATAAGGATGGGCTACTCCATTGAGCCAAAAGTTATCATCATCTACGGCAGGAGCAATCGCTACATCTGCCAACCAACTTCTAAAACCAAATCTGTCTCTATCCCAATTCGTAACACTCTCAGGCATCAAATACAATCCTGTTACTCCAATGATTAAGCCCACTCCCAATATCCCTGCGCTTGTGCCAAGATACTTTGCTTTGCTGTCAGGGATATAATAATCAGGATTATTGGAGGGAGGATTTGAGGAAGGGAATTGCCAATGATAAAAGGGGCGGTTTTTGAGTGTATCTTCTAATGAATTTCCCAATAAATTCACGAACAAACAAATCATTATACACAAAACTCTACCTGCATACATACTCTTTTTATTTCTCCAATAAGCCAAATCTTCCTAAAATTACCGCATTATTTTATCTCATTACTCTAAATGCTTGCATAGACAACTATTTAAAATTTAGAGATAAAATACCCTTTTAAAATATCATTTGAGATCCAATACAAACCGGATTCAATCAAAAATTGGGAATTTAAAAATGGAAACTTTGATCTTTAAGAGTCCGTCAATGAGTTTTTGTGTTTTTGATTGAATAGAAAAGTTTTGGGTCGGATTTCTTATTTCATGGTTTGAAAATTCAAATCCAATCAATCAAGGATGGCTTCATCAGAATATATCTTATGTTTGAGAGTAGAATTTGTGATTTTGGATTTTAGGATTTATTCTGTTAGCAGATTATTATGGAGGACAAAAATGGCAATCATTGGAAAGTTTGATGCGCTCAAACATTTATTTGAAAAAACTGAAGAATTAGAAATCTTATGTATTTATCTCAACCATGCCCAAAAACCCCATCACCCCATCCATGACAGGATCCTTCATACCCCCTTGCAAACAGAAAATAAAATACCCTTGGAAGCAGGTATGTGGGCTATAGAACAGAGTTATATGTTAAAACAATCTTCTGAAGCTTTTTATGAAACCCATCAAGAATATATTGATTTTCAATTAGCAGTCAAAGGAATAGAATATTTTGAACTCGGGGATGTGAGTGATTTTGATATCCAATGCCCTTATGATCAAACAAAAGATTTGATTGTTTATCAAAAATCCCTCAAAACTTCCAAAATCAGACTCCATGAGGGGATGTTGGCTATCTTCTTTGAATCTGATGTGCATGCCGGAGGACTCCAAGGAGAAGATACTCAAGACACTCAAAACATTGTTTTTAAAACAGTAGTCAAAGTCCCCAAAAAACTCATCAAATTAAAACTTTAACAACTGAAGTTTGATAAAAAATTTAATTGCATGAAATTAGTTTTATGAAGAAAATTCTCTTGATGGTTTTGTTGTTTGATTGGGGGTTTCCCCATTCATTGTGTGGGGTTTATCAATCTGAGCCCTTTTTGTATTTCAAAGGGGCATATATAGGATTTTTTAAAAAAGGGGATAAATATTATGCTTATGGGATTGCCAATACAGACGGCTCTCCCCCGCAACCGGATTCTCACAATCCCAATCCGAACCTAAGAACTCGCCAAGATAAAGGAGTGGTATTTTTATATGATCTTATCCAAACCTCTCCAAATACTTATAAATATGGTAAGGCTTATAACTTTTATAATGGCAAAACTTATTATATCCGTATCCATCAAAGAGAAAATGGGGATTTGGATTTTTTCTCCGGTATTGATCCATCCGGCTTTATTGGCAAAACCTTTTTATGGAAACATGTCTCTGAAGAAGAATTACGCAACAAACATATCTTTAAACCCAACATGGAAGATATTCTAAAAACACTTTCTGAAATTGAGGAATAAAGAGAGAATATTTCAAAGATTACTCAGAAGTT
>NZ_MLAO01000021.1 GCF_002272835.1 Helicobacter sp. 11S03491-1 | reverse complement strand
TGTATTGGGCTCCATTAACATTATTTGCACTGATAGTATCTGTAGTTCCTGCCCTCACATCAGCCATCAAACGAAAGACACCATTTTCTCCGGTGATGGTATTGACTGAAAGAGTGCGAGGGGTATAGGCTTCATCAAATCTGGAGCAATTACTGCCGGGACAATAAACTCCGGGTATATTGCTGGAGGCATAGGAGAAGAGATCGATAATGGAAGTATCCTTATCTCTTAAAGCATCTAAATAAGTTTGAGAATTTACATGGAGATTGGTAATTTTTAGCTCATCAAGGTTGGAAGAATCAGTCAAAAACCACTTCCCTCCATCATCAAGGTAAAGATTGGTTAAATTTGTTTTGCCCATCCAAAAAGATTGTGGATTGGATAAACTTAAATAGGTTAGAGAAGTAGGTGTTTCAGAGGAAATATCCCCCTTGAGTTGGATAATATTGTCAGGATCAAGGGTTTGCCCTGTAAGGGGGTCATAATTGACATAGATGCTACCATTTCCTTCTGTTCTAAAGATCGATCGATAATTTTTGGCATTTAAGATTTGAGGGCGTACATTATTTATATCTACAATTAAATCTTTCATAAAAGTATATGTGCTGCGTCCATTAGCGAGGAATACACCTCTTGATATATTGGAATTGTCTGTAGCTTTGAAACTTGTATTGACATTAAAGGTGATAGGACTGCATATTCCCAATCTTGAATCAGCACAACTTAAAAAAACTCCTGCTTGCAACTCTCCTCCTAAAGTTGGACTATCATATATGAAATTTAAATATGCATGATTTGAACCACTGAAGTTGTAAATCTGTTTATTGATACCTTTAAAAATAACCCCACTATAACTATAAAAATTCCCTACAATTTGAGCATAGATATTTAAAGTGGCATCGTTTAAAATATTTAAATTGGTATTTGTTATGATGCCATTGTAGGTGGGGGTTCCGTTTAAATTAATATCATATTGCAGGGTAGTGTTTGTGGCATAGTCTCTGTCCAAGGGTATGTCTTGGGTAATGCCATAGACAAAGTTCATGGCTAGAAACAATATAAAATAGCATAGGATAATTTTTATTTTCTTCATCTTATTTTTTCTGCAATACCAAAATCAATTGTGTTTGAAACTATATAAATCTATGAAAATAAGCAAATTGTATTCTCTTTTTATTGAGAAGTAAATTTTACAAATAAAAAAATCCAAAAAATGAACGATATTATTAAACTCAGAAATTTTATAGGTCACCTAACATATACAACTACTTAAAATAAATATTACATAATATTTTTAACTATTATTTAAGGGATTTTATTATTTAAATTTTAATAGAATTATCATAATTTATTTTTATTCCGTAATAATAAATGTTTATTATCAATATTTTTTGAAAAATAGCGATTTAAACTAAGAATTAAGGTAAAAATATTGCAGAAAAAATAAGATGAAGAAAATAAAAATTATCCTATGCTATTTTATATTGTTTCTAGCCATGAACTTTGTCTATGGCATTACCCAAGACATACCCTTGGACAGAGACTATGCCACAAACACTACCCTGCAATATGATATTAATTTAAACGGAACCCCCACCTACAATGGCATCATAACAAATACCAATTTAAATATTTTAAACGATGCCACTTTAAATATCTATGCTCAAATTGTAGGGAATTTTTATAGTTACGCCGCTCCTATTTTTCGAGGAACTCTAGATCAAACTTATATTTTTAATGGATCATCAAAAGCCAATTTAAATATTTACTACGATGGAACGAGACTAGGGGCAACAAACAATATAGGAGGAATTTTTCTTACCAGAAAAGATGCTACCGAAAGGAGTGGCAATATTACTTTTAATGTCAATACAAGCTTCAAAGCTGTTGATAATTCCAATTTGGCTAGAGGTGTATTTATCGCCAATGGCAATGGAGGAAATTATTTTTTTAATAAAAATCTCATTGTAGATATCAACAACACCAAACCACTCCAAGATGCTAAAGGAAACTATTTTCGATCTATTTTTCAAGAAGAAAGTAATGCTAATATCTATGTCAATTATGACCCCCTTACAGGGCAAACCCTTGATCCTGACAATATTATCCAACTCAAGGGGGATATTAGTGTTACAACTGCTTATTTGACCCTTGAATCCCATTCGAATATTTTCATCAATCTCACCAATCCTCAATCGTTTTTATTAGGAAAAGTTCAAAGAATTGACTTTCCTATTACAGATATCTATCTTCAAAATGGAGGGAAGTGGTATGAAACCGATAACTCTACTATTAGAACTTTAAATATACAAAATCCTTCTGTAAATTCTCAAACTTATTTAGATGCTTTAAGAGATAAGGATACTTCCATTATCGATCTCTTCTCCTATGCCTCCAGCAATATACCCGGAGTTTATTGTCCCGGCAGTAATTGCTCCAGATTTGATGAAGCCTATACCCCTCGCACTCTTTCAGTCAATACCATCACCGGAGAAAATGGTGTCTTTCGTTTGATGGCTGATGTGAGGGCAGGAACTACAGATACTATCAGTGCAAATAATGTTAATGGAGCCCAATACA
>NZ_MLAO01000020.1 GCF_002272835.1 Helicobacter sp. 11S03491-1 | reverse complement strand
TTGATGGATCCTATAGGTTTTGTGATTAGGGATTTAGGGTTAGGGGGATACTTTGGGATTAAGAATAAAAATGAATTTTATGCTTATGCTTCCCCTTTGGGATTAGGGTTTGGGTATAAGTTTTGAGAGAAACTTACTTGCTGTTAGGTTAATGTCCTGTTTGTCAGGGGAATGTGAGGGATACGGGGTTGCATTTGACTCATTTACTCAGAGATTTAGGGATACTTCGTAAATACGTGCCCCTCTTTATTCTCCCGGAGGCATAAGCTTAATTATTTTAAGACTTAATTTTATATTTTGATTGTGTTTATGATGAAAAATTAAGATTACTCAAATTCCTCCTTATGCCCCTAAAAGCATTTGTTTAGCTTCAGACTCAGCATACTCTAATCCGTAAATCCCACTTAGTGAATCAAGGCAATCGCCTGTTTCATCTTCTAAAACAACTAAATAGACTTCACCGTTAAAATAATCACTCCGGACAACATCTTTAAGACTAAAACCTAAATCCAACTCTTGTATATTCATAACCAAACTCCTTATTAATCTTTTTAATAAGGATTAGTATTAATCCTTTTAGTCGGTATCACTCTTTTTTGATACAAAAGTAAGAATAGGAAAACCGAATTTATCGAGTTTTGCACTATAATTTTTAAGATCTTTAAAATCCTCTCCGGTATTGCTTATAAAGTCCTGATTGATTTCTTCTGTTTTTTTATCGATTTGATCTTTAAAGACATTGTAGTCATCATCACCATATTTGTATTTATAATCTCTTGCCACAAGATTACTCATCAATGAAACGGTTTCATTCATAAAGCTTAAATTATCGGCAATATCTTTAATATAAGAGAGTAAAAGCATGCCCTGTTTTTGTTTGATGTCTGCATAGACATTTGCTTGAGCTTTTTTATCACTTCCTGCCATTTGCAGTTTTCTTACGAGTTCATCTTGGAGTTCGTTAAATTCATCATTGAGACGTTGTGTATTATAAAATTGCGGGTAACAGAATTCTCCCTTATCATTTTTACTCTCTTCACAATAAACCTTATCGCCTTTATTGTAGGTTTTATCACTCACTCCGAGTGTTTCCATCATTTGTTTGGCACGGTTCAATAAAGGATCGGTTTGTTGTGCCTGTAAAAATCTCATATCTTTTTTATATTCTTGCTCAATTTGTTCCCATTCTTTTTTTGTCTGCGCATAAGAGTCAAAATCTTTTTGCAACAGGTATTGTTTGAGTTTCATTGCATATTCGTGTTGTTTGATTTCATGCTCTATGGAACTTGCCTGTGCGCAAAATTCCAATCCCATGGCTCTACCGCTTAAAGTTCCGGCTACAGATTGAGAATTACTCACGATATTATCACTCAAAGCATTACCGAGATTCTTTATGGCTTTGATTTCTTCGGATTCTTTACCGGTTTTGGAATAGGGAATTTCGGTTTGTTTAGGTGCTATAGCACTGTAACTGAGCCAGGGACAAGCTTTATTAAGTCTTCTTGAAGCAATGTGGTCTCTGATTTTATAATTCTTAACGGTATCTAAAAGTCTTTTAGAATTGTTTTCTATTCTTTGTCGGATTGCCTTTGCCTGTTTGATAAGGTCTCCGGGATCGGCAATATTAAGCGTGGAAGTATTTAAAAAGCTATTCACACTGTTCATCATATCATTGATTCTGTTAAGTTCGTTTAATTGCTCTTTGGCTTTTTCTATCATTTGTGTGTATTGCTTAATCATGGTTGTAGCCTTATTAAGACTGTCAGCCATTCTTGAAGCCGTAAGTGCGGCAGTAGCATTTGCACTGGTGTCATGGACTTCTTGAACCGGTGTAACCGCATTGCTATAAGGGGGAAAAAGGAAAAGGCAACTTACAATAAGAGAAGGTTTTATAAACGGTTTTATCATAGAGATTCCTTAAGGTCTTTTTATTTTTCTTTTTTTGTTTTTGATTGATTTATCGGCATAAACAGATTGTTCCTGCGGGTCTGAATCAATACAAAAACTTTTATCTTTCAAATTCTCTAAAGTCTTTCCTTCATAATAACTTTTAAGCTTTTCCTCGATAAAAGTATTTTCGATAATTTCTTTGGCAAAATCCGGCAGTTCTCTTGCTAAATAAACCTGTTTATGTCGAATATCAAGAAGTCGTTTAGCATTTTCGTAGTTCCTGGAATTATCATAAATCACAACATTATCAAATTTATTGGCAATGACTTTAAAGCTTTTTGTTACATCAAGAAGATTGTTTTTTACAGTTTCTTTATCGACAAAATGAAAACCTTTACTCACTCTGTCATTGATTCTTGTTTCTGATGTCTCAAGAGAATTGCTTGTGCCTATATAAAATAATGACGTTTCAAAACCATAATCCTTGGCTTTTTCCAACAATCCGTTTATTGAATCCGGTGTTTGAATGATTCTTTCGAGAATAAAACTTTGATTATTCCTAAAATAACTTTCTCTAAGCATGGAAAGTTCTTTTGAAGCTTCTATAATTTCTTCTTGGGTATATTGTCTGTATGAGCCGAATTTTTCTTTATAGAAAATATCTAAATTAATAAAGGGCATTTTGAGTTGATTTTTCAGATTTTCTCCAAAGGTAGATTTACCTACACCGTTTGTTCCGGTAATAACAATCAAATGTCTCATTAATAATCTCTGCCTTTTACCAAATCAATTTTAGAGTATTCTTCAGGTGTTAATTCTCTAATAATCTCATTTTTTTTCAATTCTTGATTAGCTTTAATAACAAAACATTTTCCGTCAGGTCTAAGCATAATGGTTTTATTAATAATATTCCCATCATAATAAATTGCATTATGACCCTCTTTTAAAAGTTGAAGTCTGGGATTTACTCTTTCTGCCGCTTCAAGAATCCTGTCTAATTCACTCATTTCATTTGTATTTTTCCCTGCTAAATCCATTTATTTATCCTTTATTTTCTAAAACTTTAGAAAAATGCTAGCACAAATTTAAAAGATTTCATACGCGAATCGGGTATTTTAATTTTTGGGATAGGAACAATACATATATTGATTTAACTTATTTTTATTAATTTATTGCATTAAATTTATTT
>NZ_MLAO01000019.1 GCF_002272835.1 Helicobacter sp. 11S03491-1 | reverse complement strand
CTTTCTTCCCAAAAGCATACCTTCCCCCGATAGAAACAAGATAATTTTGTTGGTAATGAGTCCCTAAGAATCCTGCATCCACATCCGCATAAACTCTCCAATGATCTGTCAGGATAGAGTTGATCCCCACACTCACCAGCCCCATCTGATTAGACAATAAATCTGCACTTGAACTGGAGTAATTGGTTAAGAAATTCATCTTCCCCCCACTCCCAATAAGATCCCCCACATAAGAGAGCCCGAGTCTAAAATCAGTTTGATTCCCGGAAGTCCTGAGGGAATACCCTATCACTCCCCCCACTCTCCCTCTAAAAGCAAGCACATTAGAAATAGAGGTATCTAAAAAGGCATTGCCATTGACTTGCTCAAAGCCTCCATTTCCCAAATACCCCAAAACAAATTCTCCTTGAGGTTCAAGATAGAGAGAATGCTTGGTGTTTTCTTGTTCTTTGAGGGTGAAATACCATCGGTAACCGAATTCTTCTCCTAAAGAAACACTTGAAGAATTCAAACTTGTATCTTTTTGGTTGTTTTCAATAGAGAGGTTGTTATTGATAAAGGCATATTTGAGGATAGTGTCATTATAAAATCCTTCCCCGCTTACATAAGAATAATAAGCCCCTATTTCAAAAAGATTGGCTTTTCCGCTAAAGTTATCACTTTTAAGAGAATTATACCCGTAAGAGAGTGCTACTCCAAAAAAAGAATTCCCATTGGTATTGGGGATTCCAAAATCATAACCCCCCTGAACATTGGTAGCATAAGTAGTGATTTCTTGGGCATAATCAGAAGTACTCATGCCATTAAAAATTCTAGCCCATACCCCTTGAGTATAGGGATTGTTTCTCAATTCCCCCAATCTTTTATTCAAGTCATTGATATTGGAGAGGAAGATTGTATAGTTTGTGCTTGCAGCTGCTTGTGAGAGTTTCTCGGATTTTGTATTCATAGCTACTTGTGTATTTTGGATATAGTAGTTTGTCCAACTTGATGAAGAAGTTGTTGTAGAAGAACCTCCGGAACCGCTCCCCCCGGAAGGAGGAGTGCTGCTCCCTTCACTCAAGGCACTTCTGAGAGCTCCCTCACTCCCTGCAGATCCCTCAGAGGGTGTAGAGACTGCAGGAGTTGCAGTATTCGGGGTAGAATCGGATTCTACTTTGGTAGTAAAAGAAGTTGTAATATTGTCATAACCTTGTTGGACAACTGAGGTAGAACCAAACACAAGCTTGGGTTTTCCATCTGTATCATTTTGAACAGAAGCCACTAAGATATTTTTATCTCTGAGATCATAGACATGAGTTTTTTCATCTTTAGGGACATTTTGAAAGACTTGAAGATAATTTTTCAAAACAGGTGCAGCCGTATTTGAAGAGACAGCTTTTTGGATAATGAGGTGATCACTTTTGGATTCGATGGGGTTATAGCTTACACGGAAAACGGCATTATTGATATCTTTGAGTTGGACAATATTGAGAGTGGTGTAATTGGATTTGACATCAGAGGCAGCTGCAGGAGTCCCTCCGGTAGCTAAGTCAATAATGGTGTTGTTTTGGAGAAGCGTATCTGTGCTGAGATTTTTAAAATCAACAACATAAGGTTGGTTCTCTTTAGAAGAAAGCATATGGATAGTAGAGCTGTCTTGGAGGATCAATTTAGAACCTTGTGAGAGTGCGATAGAAGTATGGGTGTCTGTAATGTTGAGTTTGCCTATAAAGGCAGCATCAGGTTCAAAAACAGCTTGATAGGATTTTGAAGTGCTCCCATCGGCTGTAGATCCGGAAACCAGAGAATCCACACTCCCTACCATGATCCCGGAAATAGTCGCACTATAGACATTGGGGTCAGTGATTTTATCAATATGGAAGGTGAGGGTATTGGTGGGGAAGAGATTGCGGTAAGGTTTGAGGATATGTTCAGCCCCAAGAGCATCTAAACGCACCAAAATCCCATCCGTATAAGTATAACCATTGACTTTGACCCCATTGGTAATATTGAAATCAGCAGCATTCAAAGAAGTATTCTCCCCTCCTTTAAAAACAGCAGCGGAACCATCGGAATTTTTAGCGATACTATCGGCAAAAATAAGATTGGTATGCCCTCCTTGATACTCAATATGGGCAATCCCTTTGATATTCCCCGCCAAAGCAATATTACTTGTAGCATTCTCTCCTTGTGTGCTTACGGAAAACTCCGGACCTTTGCCATCATAAAGAAGGGCTTTGGTGAAAGTATTTGCTTTGAGTTTGTTGATGAATTCATCCGAAAAAGAGAGGGTAATATCTAATGAGGCATCAGAGTTGCTGATATTTCCCCCCAGATAAAGAGAATCTTTGAAATCTGTATGATGTTTGCCTCCATTACTCACACTAATAGGACCTCCATAAGCAGAAATACCGGAAGCAGAGAGATAAGCAAGGATATCTTGAGGTTTGAGAGCGGCAAGGACAGAATCCATATTTGGAGTTGGAGAGACTTCTGTTGATCCTGAAGGTGAGGTTGGGGAAGAAACAACTCCTGATGAAGAACTGCTCTCCTCAGCCCCCCTGAGAATACTTGCGCTTAGGGATGGGCTTGCATCTTCATGAGAATCCTCACTCACAGAAGTTGTATCTTCAGTGAGAGTGTTTTTGCTTGCCAAATAAGCAGTTATATCACTCAAGTTAATAGAGTCGGTATTTGAACTGAAAGCAAAACTCCCGCTCCCCCCACTCACAGAGATACCCCCCAGAACTAAAGAACCTTCTTGAAGGGTTACTTCTGCTTCCCCTCCTGTAATGGTGATATTCTTTGTGTTTGATTGGGCGGTGAGAGAGAGTTTTAAAGTTGCGCTTCCCCCTGAAGTGATGTTTCCTATACTTGAATTCTCCAGATTAAAAGTGCCGGCACCGTTAGAAGTGCTGAGATCCCCTACTGTGGATTTGTTTTTGAAGGTAGCTTTTGAACTCTCTCCATTGAGGGTAAGTTTTTGGATTTGGCTATTATCAAAAGTCCCTCCTTCGAATTTTCCTGCAAAATCAATATTCCCTACGCTTTTTCCTGTCATATCAGTAAAACTGAGGGTAGAATCTTTGTTGGAATTTTTGATGTTAGCTATAGAAGATTTTGTGATAGAAGCGATGAGTTTGCCGGTATTGTCATCAGTGTCGATATTGCCAATATTACCTTTGAGTACAGAGTCATTGCCAAGAGTAAGGTTGATAACGGTATCCTTACCTCCTGTGATATTCCCGCCAATTTCACTTTTATCTGCCTTGATGGTAGAGATAGTGACTCCATTGACGATGATACTCCCGGTCATTTTAGAACTATCAAAATTAAGGTTAAGCGTGCCTGCATCAGAAACTGCATTTCCATTAAGTGTGGAGTTATTGCTAAAAGTAGCGCTATTATTTCCCCATGAGTTTGCAACATCTCCTTTCAAAACAGAGCTATCCAAAGTACTTGTAAGATTCCCGCCTTCTGTGCGTAATTGTCCGGTAATGGTAGAGTTGGATTTAAAATTAGCATTGATAACTCCCCCACCAGCAGTCTTGATCGTGTTGCCGGCTACTGTCCCGCTTGTATCTAATTTAAGAGTTCCTTTTTTGACAGTAACGGCACCAATTTTATCGGTATTGGTAATACTGAGGTTATCATTTGCATTATCAAAGGTAATATCCCCGATACTCGAAGCATTGGCAATATTCCCTGTTACAATTCCATTGATGGAGATATTCCCTATGGAGATTTTGCTTGGAGTAGCCGGGACAGAAGAATCCGAGCTGCTTGATACAACACCGGAGGGAGCAGTGGCAAAAGTAATTCTTGTACTTCTGTTGGTATTGGTGATATTCCCTACATTAGAATCACTCAGAGTAGCTTGGACATTGCTGTCCCCTCCAATATCTCCGATAGTAGAATGATTAGAAACTCTGAGGGTTAAGCCGGAATTGGTGAGATTGTCTTTCCAAACAGAGCCGTTGTCCAGAGAAATAGTAGTGTTTAGATTCGAACTAAAGCTTACATTTTCGAGTTTAGCACCCTTATCCAGAGAAATATTGCCTTTCCCGCCAACCCCACCGGTATTGTGGAGATTGATAGAGTGATCTTTCATGGCATAGCCATTTGTGCCATTGCCTGAGAAGGTGACG
>NZ_MLAO01000018.1 GCF_002272835.1 Helicobacter sp. 11S03491-1 | reverse complement strand
GACTTAT
This sequence comes from Helicobacter sp. 11S03491-1, assembly GCF_002272835.1. Taxonomy (NCBI): domain Bacteria; kingdom Pseudomonadati; phylum Campylobacterota; class Epsilonproteobacteria; order Campylobacterales; family Helicobacteraceae; genus Helicobacter; species Helicobacter sp. 11S03491-1. Next base: position 5,213 of record NZ_MLAO01000018.1, on the reverse strand, counting down.
AATTTCTCCGGGAATAGTGCTACAACAGGTTATGCTTATAAAGGGAATGTTACTTACCCTCAAAATCACCTCAATATCAATCTCTCCGATGGGGCGATTATGCAAGGGAGTATCACGCAACATTGGGCTAGCTATGATATCCAATACCCTGTGTCTAACTTCACTCTTGATAGCGGGGCGGATATCCAAAGCACGACTACCAATAAATCCGGGAGTATCACTTTTACTCTTAAAAACGGCGCTAAGATCTCAGGGGATATCACTAACACCAAGGAGCCTAACGGGCAGACCGGGGATACTGCTATCCTCATCAATGCTTCTGATAAGGCAATACTCTCAGGGAATATCACCAACTCCGGAGGGACCAACACTACTCTCAATGCTTCCGGTGGAACAATTATTTCAGGGAATATTATTAATACCGCTTATACTTATGGGAGTGGTGGTCAAGTTGCAGGGGCCAGCACTATCTCCCTGGATAATGCAACACTCTCGGGGAATATGACTAACTCTGCAGGGAGTAATACTATTACCTTTTCTAATAACTCTAACATCTCAGGGAATATCACCAACTCCGGAGGGACTAACACTATTAATGCTTTTGGCGGATCAATCATTTCAGGGAACATCACCAGCTCCGGAGGGAGTAATACTATCTCTTTGGATAACTCCAATATGAGTGGGACATTGAACATTTCCAACAATATCTCTTTGAAATTCTCCAACAATGCAAAAATGAGTAATAAGATTACTATCGCCGGAGGTACACTCAATCTTGATCTCAAAGATAGCAGCACACAAGATGTTGCTTTATCTTGGGGGACTGTCAATATCAACGAATCACGAAACTTTTACGATGCCAATATGTCTGCCCATATGTCCTGATAGCCTCCAAATGCTCTGATGTCCCATATCCGGCATTATTCTTGAATCCATATTGTGGGAATTGCTCATCAAGCTCAATCATCTGTGCATCTTTTGAGGTTTTTGCCAGAATCGAGGCTCCGGAGATTTGAGGGATTTTGTCATCTCCTTTGATAATGGCTTCAAGGCTATACCCCACCCCGCCTTGAAGCCCAAAAAGCGTATTCCCATCTACACAAAACCTCTTAGCAAAACCCAAGAGATGAGAAATAATCTCTTCTATAGATTCTCTCAAGCACAAGCTCAATCCCTTTGTATCAATCTCCCAAGCGCTTTTTTGTACAATACAAGTATATAGCCCCTTGTTTTCTTGCATTTTTGAAGCAAGTTCAAAACGTTTGGGTTTTGAAAGTTTTTTGCTATCTTTGACCCCGATTTCTTTAAGCCAATGGGCATTTTTTTGATCACAAGCAACCCCGGCGACAAACATACTCCCACAAAGACTCCCTCTCCCTGCTTCATCGATCCCGCAAACCATCTGCATTCCCCTATATGATAAATTTTCATAATTTTTACAGACCATCCCCGCTTCTAAAAAGTACGTAAAACTATGGGATTATTCTTTTGGCTTGATCATATTTTCAGGGATAACAAATCTATCAAAATCTTGTGCGCTCAAAAGTTTCAATTCTACGCAAGAGTCTTTAAGGCTAATACCTTTTTTATGGGCATTTTTGGCAACTTTTGCCGCATTTTCATAGCCAATATGAGGGTTGAGAGCAGTTACTAACATCAAAGAATGGTGCAAATTATAATCGATTTTATCAAGATTTGGAGTGATCCCCCTCACGCAATGAGTATCAAAAGAATCCATCACATCACTTAACAATCTGAGACTTTGTAAAAAATTATAGATAATCACAGGCTTAAACACATTGAGTTCAAAATTCCCTTGACTCGCGCCAATCCCTATAGCCGTATCATTTCCCATTACCTGAACAGCCACCATTGTTACAGCTTCTGCTTGAGTAGGATTGACCTTGCCGGGCATGATCGAACTTCCGGGCTCATTTTCAGGGATATTCAATTCACCCAAGCCACATCTGGGACCTGATGCAAGCCAACGAATATCATTAGCTATTTTCATCAAATTCCCCGCTAACCCCTTCAAAGCCCCATGTGCAAACACCAAAGCATCATGACTTGTAAGGGCATGGAATTTATTGGGCGCAGAGACAAACTTCAGCCCGCACAAACGTGTAAGCTCCTCACTCACTTTTTCACCCAATTTTGGATGTGCATTGATGCCTGTCCCCACAGCTGTCCCACCAATTGCAAGCTCTCTGAGTTGTTCCAAAGATGCCTGTATTTGAGATTTTGAATGCTCCAGCATGCTTGCATACCCACTAAATTCTTGCCCCAAAGTCAAAGGGGTAGCATCTTGGAGATGGGTTCTCCCTATTTTAATAATATCTTTAAAATCCTCACTTTTTTGCCTCAAGCTTTGGAATAGCTTTTCCAAAGAAGGCAGCAATTTATGGCTTAGCTCAAGCACAGCTACGATATGCATAGCTGTTGGAAATGTATCATTAGAGCTTTGAGACATATTGACATCATCATTGGGATGGACTAATTTTTCTTTTCTAAAATCCCCGCCCAAAATTTCTGTCGCACGATTGGCAATCACTTCATTGAGATTCATATTTGTCTGGGTCCCACTCCCTGTTTGCCAAATCGCCAAAGGAAACATATCCTCAAATTTACCCTCCAAAATCTCATCACAAGCCTGAATGATAGCTTTGCTCTTTTTCTCATCAAGTTTGCCAAGAGAGTGATTGACCACTGCCAAAGAACGTTTAAGCTTCCCAAAAGCCTCAATCAATTCTTTGGGCATTTTCTCAATCCCAATTTTAAAATTTTCGAAACTTCTTTGAGTTTGAGCGCCCCAGTATTTTGAATCTTCAACTTTTACTTCACCCATAGTATCATGTTCAATCCTAAAAGCCATTTTTCACTCCTTATATTAACTTGAAAGATAACAACTTCACTCAAGATAGTTCTATCATTTTGTATCTTTTTGCAGTCATTTTACCACAATCTATCATAAACAATTCATAAACAATGATAATAATAAACAATATAATAATCAAAATTTTCTCCTCAAACTCCGGGACTTCTCAAAATCACCTCAATATCAATCTCTCCGATGGGGCAATTATGCAAGGGAGTGTTACGCAAGTATGGAGCGGTTATTCTCAAGTCCAATCTCCTGTGATCAATATCAGTGCTAAAAGCGGGGCAGATATTCAAAGTGCGATTACAATACAAGAACCGGTATTTCCCTATAATCAATACCAACAATATTTTAATATGACTTTGGATAATGCTAAATTCACAGGGACACTCAATACACCCACCGGAGTTACCATGAACCTCGCTTTTAAATCTTTGTGTCAGAATTCAATACAGATTATTTTATAAGTATCTTTATGGCAAGATGAATTCTTGAGTTGAAATGAGACGAGATTGAAATTAAAATAGAATATGATACAGATTGTTTCAAAAGGTTACAAAATCAAAAACACTCAAGACCAAAGGCTAAAGGGACATTTTAAAAACCAAAAGCCATGCAAAAAAGGGAGAAAATCACCCCTTTTTATCTTCAAAATAATTTTCACACTCAATATTCCAAACTTAAATGTATAATCTGTATGTAAGGTTTTATGATGCTTATAGGCATTACAAAATCTTTATTTTGTGGTTTTATTCAGTTTATACGGTTTGTTTGGTTAGTTACAATAACCGACATTCAAATTATCTTTATTTATCCTTAGGTTTTCTTTTAGAATGAGTTTGAAAATAATAGAATATTTTTTACTGCTTTTATACTAAAAATTTTAAATTTTGATGTATAAGGTGAGAGGATTTTATGATGCTTTTGATACTTTGGTCATAAAATCCTCATCTATTAAGTATTTTTATCTGTGTTTGCCGCTCATGACATAAGTTAAGTATGACCGGCCATACAATCATTACAAACTATCTCTTCTTTGTATGATTGGTGATCAATAGCTACTCCTCCCCAAAAGTTACCAATCTCCATAATCTATAAAATTATGAAAGTTATCCGAATAACCAACAAACTCTCCATACAACCCTAACAACCCTTCATGATATTTTTCTAAAATATTTCAAAAATTTTGTTTTTTCACTACAATCGCTCCCTCACTTACAAAATCCGGAATTAAAATAGAGTCATAGAGCATCCGGATTTTTGATTTTTCAAATAATTTTCAAATTTTGGATAAACCTGAAGGTTTATCCAAAATTTGCGCCATTTAACAATGGCGATTATAAAATTTAGCAAAAATGATAAAAATCTACCCAATTTAAAAACCTTCAAAATAAATATATCTTTATCAAAATATAAAAATATACTTTATATAAAATAACTTTATTTTTATAAAATTGCTTCAAAAACACAAAATATATCAATAATTCCTCTTGATCAAAAAACCCCCTAAGAAAGAATTCGGAATTTTAAGTTTATAATTTATAAAAATTTCGCTAAATTCTGCTATAATTAGCACACCTTTCTAGAAATTTTAATATTATAAGGACTTATTAATGAACAACACTCAGAACAAAAAACCAATAAAAAAAGGGGTAAATACACTCTCTTCCCCTTCAAAAATCCTCAGTTCAAAGACCACCTCTATAACTGCTAACAACTCCAATAAAGAACTTAATCAAAAAGCAATCAAAAATACTAAAACCCCTATAAAAAAAGTTTCTACCAAAAAAACCTCTGCTAAAACTTCCACTCATATCAAAAAATTCGCTCCTTTAGTTTCTGTAGTACTCTCTACTCTCTTGCTCTCTTTTAACGCAAAGCCATTAGAAGCTGCTGATACATGCAGAGTCGGCGGGAGTATATCTTGTGCTGCTTTAGACCAACCGGATACTTTTCATGGATACACTCTAAACAAAACTACCGCAGGACAATATGGCTTAATTTATACCAAGCAAACCTCAGGATTCCCGGGAGCTTCCGCCCCTATTGTCCTGGATGCAAACAAAGCATACCTCACTATCAGTGGTGATCCCATCTATGGGCAAAACATCTCCAAGCTGGATCCTAATGTTCTTAGCACCGTTTCTACCTTCAACCTTAAAAATTCTTTGATACAAGGAAATCTAACCTTTGACAATGACAATCAACCTGCCCCATCAACCCTAAAAAAACTATTTACCCTAAACCTTGATGGAAATTACACCTCAGATGACAGTACTAAAAATAACTTTGCCTTTATTGGGAATATCTCAAACATAGGGGTTTGGAGTTCCTA
>NZ_MLAO01000017.1 GCF_002272835.1 Helicobacter sp. 11S03491-1 | reverse complement strand
TCTCCTAAGCCAACCTTAAGCTAGATACATGTAATATTCCACTCCCATTCAGGTGAGCCTCATAAAAACTCTCCGGTTGATTCAATTTTATCTCTTGGGTTATATGGCAGTTTGATTACTTCATAGTCTCAAAGAGTTTTTAAAATCATTTTGACTCCGGAAGAAAGTGTTGCTTGTTTTGGTGGTGTTCTTTAATACTTGATTCAAATATAGGATAATAGTTTTCTATTATATTTATCAGATTGAGTAATGATCTTTGAAATCTAAGCAAGAGAAATGAAGTCAAGCCATTTGAATCGGATATTTCTAAACAGATATTCCCTCATTCTTTAGGTGATAGTTAAACATCACCTGTTGGACAGGGAGTATGGAAATATTTCCAATCATTTCCTATTGAGAGAGAATATTGAATCCTCATCATAAAGTATTTCTGTCAGAATACAGATACTTCCTTCGGATATTCCCATAGGGGTATTTATTTTAATAGAGACAGGGGATTGGATATTGCCTGTTTTATAGGAATGGTTTCGCATTCAATATATAAAGACTGCAATCTCTTTTATTGTTAATATCTATTTGAATACAACTCGTTGATAACCTGATGTTGTTTGAATGACTTAAAAATCAAGACAGATGAGACTTTAGAGTGAAAGCCAAAAGCCCTAAACTCTAAAGACCAATCAATTTATCTTGTTTATATCGGGAAGTTTAAGCCACATCACGGTTATCCCTTTGTGATTAAATATAAACGACGAAGAGACAAGGACAAACACTTTTATGGAGAGTTTGATCCTGGCTCAGAGTGAACGCTGGCGGCGTGCCTAATACATGCAAGTCGAACGATGAAGTCTCCGGCTTGCCGGAGACGGATTAGTGGCGCACGGGTGAGTAATACATAGGTCATGTGCCCTTTAGTCCGGGATAGCCACTGGAAACGGTGATTAATACCGGATATACCCTATGGGGGAAAGAATTTCGCTAAAGGATCAGCCTATGTCCTATCAGCTTGTTGGTGAGGTAATGGCTCACCAAGGCTATGACGGGTATCCGGCCTGAGAGGGTGAACGGACACACTGGAACTGAGACACGGTCCAGACTCCTACGGGAGGCAGCAGTAGGGAATATTGCTCAATGGGGGAAACCCTGAAGCAGCAACGCCGCGTGGAGGATGAAGGTTTTAGGATTGTAAACTCCTTTTCTAAGAGAAGATAATGACGGTATCTTAGGAATAAGCACCGGCTAACTCCGTGCCAGCAGCCGCGGTAATACGGAGGGTGCAAGCGTTACTCGGAATCACTGGGCGTAAAGAGCGCGTAGGCGGGGCAATAAGTCAGATGTGAAATCCTGTGGCTTAACTACAGAACTGCATTTGAAACTGTTGCTCTGGAGTATGGGAGAGGTAGGTGGAATTCTTGGTGTAGGGGTAAAATCCGTAGAGATCAAGAGGAATACTCATTGCGAAGGCGACCTGCTGGAACATTACTGACGCTAATGCGCGAAAGCGTGGGGAGCAAACAGGATTAGATACCCTGGTAGTCCACGCCCTAAACGATGGATGCTAGTTGTTGGGAGGCTTGTCCTTCCAGTAATGCAGCTAACGCATTAAGCATCCCGCCTGGGGAGTACGGTCGCAAGATTAAAACTCAAAGGAATAGACGGGGACCCGCACAAGCGGTGGAGCATGTGGTTTAATTCGAAGATACGCGAAGAACCTTACCTGGGCTTGACATTGATAGTATCTGCTAGAAATAGTGGAGTGTCTGGCTTGCCAGACCTTGAAAACAGGTGCTGCACGGCTGTCGTCAGCTCGTGTCGTGAGATGTTGGGTTAAGTCCCGCAACGAGCGCAACCCTCGTCCTTAGTTGCTAGCAGTTCGGCTGAGCACTCTAAGGAGACTGCCTTCGTAAGGAGGAGGAAGGTGAGGACGACGTCAAGTCATCATGGCCCTTACGCCCAGGGCTACACACGTGCTACAATGGGATGCACAAAGAGATGCAATGCCGTGAGGCGGAGCAAATCTCAAAAACATCTCTCAGTTCGGATTGTAGTCTGCAACTCGACTACATGAAGCTGGAATCGCTAGTAATCGTGAATCAGCAATGTCACGGTGAATACGTTCCCGGGTCTTGTACTCACCGCCCGTCACACCATGGGAGTTGTATTCGCCTTAAGCCGGGATGCTAAATTGGCTACCGTCCACGGCGGATGCAGCGACTGGGGTGAAGTCGTAACAAGGTAACCGTAGGTGAACCTGCGGTTGGATCACCTCCTTTCTAGAGATTTATTAGGGTATTTGTTTATCCTAATCATCCAAGAATAGAGTATCTGTATTCTTATAGCTTAACTTCTTTTTCTTGCTTAGTTTTCAGAGATCAGGGTTTCAATCAATAAATAAAACAAGAGAGTGTGTTAAAGGGGCTTATAGCTCAGGTGGTTAGAGCGCACCCCTGATAAGGGTGAGGTCAGAGGTTCAAGTCCTCTTAAGCCCACCATTATGAGGGGAATTAGCTCAGCCGGGAGAGCGCCTGCTTTGCACGCAGGAGGTCAGCGGTTCGATCCCGCTATTCTCCACCATCCTCTCTCTTGTATGAAATGATTTTTAAGAATGACTATCTTAGAAATGAAAACCTAAAGTCCGGAGAATCCAAAGAGAATAAAAACAAAGCAAGAAAACTCAATACAGAATTCACAAAGAATAAATGAGAGTATTCAGGCACGGGAAATAAAATCAAGATTCAAAGGATTTGAAAATCCGAACCCATAGAATCAAAGATTGAAAAGATTTTAAAAGTTTAATCAGAGTCTTTCACTTACGGTTATGGTTGTGATACCAAAGAAGATAACACAATCAGGAAAACACAAGAATAAGAAGAAGATTTGCATTAGACTTTTGTCTAAGTGTTATTTAAAATTTTATTGTTAATAGCCTAAAAAATAGTAATAAGACTACAATTACTCTGTTTTATACAATGGAAAGAAGATAGAAAGAAATACAAGATAATAAGAACGAGATCATTATCAAAGAATTCATCAAGACAAAACAACAGAGATGCTTGCATTTCAAACATAAACTCTTAAGGATTCAAGAGACAGTTTCAATCTTAATCATCAAAGTTATCCTTCTTATCAACATACATTCAATAAGGCAGTGATAACTTTAGAATATTCACACAATTTTATCCTGCTTGAAGGCACAAGTTTTTAGAATTTATTTTAAAGACTTGAAAAATAAGCTTTTAAGGGCAGATGGTGGATGCCTTGGCAAAGAGAGGCGATGAAGGACGTACCAGACTGCGATAAGCTATGGGGAGCTGTCAAGAAGCTTTGATCCATAGATTTCCGAATGGGGCAACCCAGCCGGTAGAGATACCGGTTACCTTTAATGGAGCGAACCCGGGGAAGTGAAACATCTCAGTATCCGGAGGAAAAGAAATCAAACGAGATTCTCTCAGTAGCGGCGAGCGAACGGGGAACAGGGCAAACCAAGTGCTTGCACTTGGGGTTGTGGACTGCAATATCCACTTGAATAACTTAGCAGAATTACTTGGAAAGGTAAGTCATAGAGGGTGATAACCCCGTATGCGAAAAGTTATTCATAGGTAGCAGTATCCGGAGTAGGTCAGGACACGTGAAATCCGGACTGAAGCAGGGGAGACCACTCTCCAACCCTAAATACTCCTCTTTGACCGATAGCGAACAAGTACCGTGAGGGAAAGGTGAAAAGAACCGCAGTGAGCGGAGTGAAATAGAACCTGAAACCATCTGCCTACAATCATTCGGAGCCCTATGATTTATCAGGGTGACGGACTGCCTTTTGCATAATGATCCTGCGAGTTGTGGTATCTGGCAAGGTTAAGCAAACGCGAAGCCGTAGCGAAAGCGAGTCTTAACAGGGCGTTTAGTCAGATGCTGCAGACCCGAAGCTAAGTGATCTATCCATGGCCAAGTTGAAACGAGTGTAATAGCTCGCGGAGGACTGAACTCGTACCCATTGAAACGGGTTGGGATGAGCTGTGGATAGGGGTGAAAGGCCAAACAAACTTAGTGATAGCTGGTTCTCTTCGAAATATATTTAGGTATAGCCTCAAGTGATAGTAACAGGGGGTAGAGCTCTGATTGGGCTAGGGCTGCTCACCGCGGTACCAAACCCTGTCAAACTTCGAATACCTGTTACCCTATCTTGGGAGTCAGGCGGTGGGTGATAAAATCAATCGTCAAAAGGGGAACAACCCAGACTGGCAAATAAGGTCCCAAAGTTCTATTCTGAGTGGAAAAAGATGTACAGTTACTCAGACAACCAGGAGGTTGGCTTAGAAGCAGCCATCCTTTAAAGAAAGCGTAACAGCTCACTGGTCTAGTGATTGCGCGCTGAAAATATAACGGGGCTAAGATAGACACCGAATTTCCAGATTGTGCTGATGCACAGTGGTAGAAGAGCGTTCGTATCAGCGTTGAAGGTATACCGGTAAGGAGTGCTGGAGCGATGCGAAGTGAGCATGCAGGAATGAGTAGCGATAAAATATGTGAGAATCATATTCGCCGTAAATCTAAGGTTTCCTACGCTATGCTCGTCATCGTAGGGTTAGTCGGGTCCTAAGACAAGTCAGAAATGGGTAGTCGATGGAAAATAGGTTAATATTCCTATACCAACCATTGTGTGCGATGGGGGGACGCATAGGGTTAAGCGAGCCAGCGGATGGAAGTGCTGGTCGAAAGGTGTAAGTTAGAGGAGAGGTAAATCCGCCTCTGTATCCCAAACCTGACAGGCTCTTTGAAATCTTCGGATCGATAGGAGAATCGCTGATACCGTCGTGCCAAGAAAAGCCTCTAAGTTTAGCAATGGTTGCCCGTACCGTAAACCGACACAGGTAGATGAGATGAGTATTCTAAGGCGCGTGAAAGAACTCCGGTTAAGGAACTCTGCAAACTGGCACCGTAAGTTCGCGATAAGGTGTGCCTAAGCAATTAGGTCTCAGCAAAGAGTCCCTCCCGACTGTTTACCAAAAACACAGCACTTTGCCAACTCGTAAGAGGAAGTATAAGGTGTGACGCCTGCCCGGTGCTCGAAGGTTAAGAGGATTAGTCAGCAGCAATGCGAAGCTTTGAATTGAAGCCCGAGTAAACGGCGGCCGTAACTATAACGGTCCTAAGGTAGCGAAATTCCTTGTCGGTTAAATACCGACCTGCATGAATGGCGTAACGAGATGGGAGCTGTCTCAACCGGAGATTCAGTGAAATTGTAGTGGAGGTGAAAATTCCTCCTACCCGCGGCAAGACGGAAAGACCCCGTGGACCTTTACTACAGCTTGGCACTGCCGATGGGAACATTATGCGCAGGATAGGTGGGAGGCTTTGAAATCTTCACTCCGGTGGAGATGGAGCCATCCTTGAGATACCACCCTTAATGTTTCTGTCTGCTAACTGGCTTGAGTTATCCTCAAGCAGGACAATGCCTGGTGGGTAGTTTGACTGGGGCGGTCGCCTCCTAAAAAGTAACGGAGGCTTGCAAAGGTTGGCTCATTGCGGTTGGAAATCGCAAGTTGAGTGTAATGGCATAAGCCAGCCTGACTGTAAGACAAACAAGTCGAGCAGAGACGAAAGTCGGTCATAGTGATCCGGTGGTTCTGTGTGGAAGGGCCATCGCTCAAAGGATAAAAGGTACCCCGGGGATAACAGGCTGATCTCCCCCAAGAGCTCACATCGACGGGGAGGTTTGGCACCTCGATGTCGGCTCATCGCATCCTGGGGCTGGAGCAGGTCCCAAGGGTATGGCTGTTCGCCATTTAAAGCGGTACGCGAGCTGGGTTCAGAACGTCGTGAGACAGTTCGGTCCCTATCTGCCGTGGGCGTAGGAAAGTTGAGGAGAGCTGTCCCTAGTACGAGAGGACCGGGATGGACGTGCCACTAGTGTACCAGTTGTTCTGCCAAGAGCACCGCTGGGTAGCTACGCACGGATGTGATAACCGCTGAAAGCATCTAAGCGGGAAGCCAACTCCAAGATGAACTTTCCCTGAAGGTCGCAGGAAGACTACCTGCTTGATAGGGTAGATGTGTAAGTGCAGTAATGCATTTAGCTGACTACTACTAATAGACCGTTTGGCTTATTTTTATATTCATTCAGGATCAAGAAGTGTGGGTATGTTATCACTGCCTTATTGAGTGTATGTGTCTTATTACCAAAGACTTTATTTTATAAGAATTAAGATGAAAGGATAATCATTCAATCAAAAGAATTTTTAGAGGATAAAGGAAAACAGGCTATTAATAATCGGATTTCTTCCTATAGAGGAAAATGGAGTTAAGGGCAATTCTTACTTGATGGGGGTATTGCTTTTAACTCCCTTTTCCTTGTGTCTATAGAGAGGAGGCAACACCCAGCTCCATCCCGAACCTGGCAGTTAAGCTCCTCTTCGCTGATGATACTGCATCTTTCAGGTGTGGGAATGTAGGTCGATGCAGGGATAGGGAAATCTGCTTTTTATACAATCACACAGCATCATAAAATTTACAATTATAAATAACATAGCCAATCATTTACAAATAATATACTCAATCATTCTCATCATTCTAAATACCCCATAGAATGTCTTTGAAAGAATGTATCATATGAAATCTGTCAAGCAATCCTTTAGAGTTTCTCAAGAGAATCTTCAAAGGATTTTCCGGTTTTTAGATAGTTAAAATTTAGTCGCATTCCTAATACTTTTTGCTTAAGGGTGTCTTAAAGTCTTCATTTATTTTTTTTCAGAGGGTTTCATTTATATATTTTTATGCCAAATTAAGAGTTGTGCATGAAACTTACACAACCCCGTATTATCCAACATTGGCAAAAAGAATTTTCCCATAGCTCCTATAGTAATTATTTCACCCCTGTCCATCAGGATGTCTATGCTCAAAAAAGCGCTAAAAGCCCGGTTTTTTGTTACCAAAAGATGGGTTTAGCTCTTTGTATTTTATCTCTGATGATCTTTGTGATTTATTTGTAAAAAATTGACATACATTCAAAATCAAACTAACATC
>NZ_MLAO01000016.1 GCF_002272835.1 Helicobacter sp. 11S03491-1 | reverse complement strand
GATTTCTTGAGATTGAGTTTTTCATCAAGCTTGGCTGAGAGTTCATCAATGGTTTGCAATTTTAAATCCTCTTGACTCTCTTTTTCTTTACTTGGATTTTGTTTTGATTTTTTGAATTGGATTGAAGGCATTTTTTATCCTTATTTTAATTTATCTGATTTTTAAAGATTGCATTTTTTGTGATTCTGAAAAATTTATCACAAATTTCTTGATAGAATTCATTAAACTCTTTTTTGGCTTTTTCATCGGCGTATTCAATAATACTCAATCCCTCTGATACACATCGTTTCAATGAAATACGTTCAGATATGATACTTTCAAGTAAATCTATATTTAGGGATTTTTTGTTTTCCAAAATAAACTCTCTCATTGCTTGTTTTTCACGTAAATATGGCACTGGTGGAATTTTATTCATCAAAATGCAGGCACGAAGATTTTCGTTAATGCTTTGAATTTCACTCACACGCTCAAACATTTTAGTCAAAACAGCAATATCAAGTTGAGAAGGAGTGCTCGGAATAATAAGGAGATCAGAAATAAGCATAGCTTTTCTGCTTTCTATGCTATCTTCGCCTTTTGTATCAATAATGATATTTTGAAACTTTGGGATTATTTGTTTAATAGTGTCGGTAATATTTCCGGTGCGATTGAATAGAGTGAAACATTTTATATTTTTATCTAATCTGATATTTACAAAAGTTTCTATACTTTTTTGCACGTCAGTATCAAGCACTACAATTTCTTGATTTTGCAGTAAAAATTTTGTAGCGAGATTTAAACAAAGAGTACTTTTTCCAGATCCACCTTTTTGATTTGCAATCGTTATGATCATTATTTTCTCCAAAATTTAAGAAATCATATAGTTATTTTTAAATTTTTGACTTTATTTTTCAATTTTTTCTCTAACATTTTTTGATTTTCTTTTTGAATAATTTTAAATTCATTTTTAAATTTTTCAGATGGCTTGTTTTGTTTCAAAAAATCTTCATAACTTTCTGCCCAATTTTTCAAAAATTCTTTAGGAGATTCATCTTTAAATGCCTCTAATTGATGGATATAACTCAATAGTAAAAATGCGTGATCAAGGGCTTTTCTATGTTCAAACTCAACAATATTTTTTTCTAAATCAATTCTTGTCATTTTAATTCCTTGCAGTAGTAATATTTATTTATAATACTATAAAATAGTTAATATACAATGCAATTATTACAAATAAATATAATAATGATTAATAAATATATTATATTTATTAATCATACGTATTATAAATATATTTATAATAAATCAATATGAATATTCATAATTAATAAGTAGAATATTTTTAAAATAAATTCAGTATTTGTTTAGAAAAATCTGTTGTGCGATGTACATAGATTTTGGTTGTTTCAATACTGCTATGTCCTAAAAGATTTTGTGTTAAAACTATATCTTTTGTTTGTTCATATATAAAACTTGCAAAAGAATGCCTTAATATATGCAATCCTGCCGATTCTTTTTCTTTCAATATTCTAAGTTTTTTAAGAGTTTTGATTAAAAAATTTATTGTTGTATCACTGCCCTTAAAAGCTGGATTGAGAAATAGATAATCTTGATTATATTTTCTTTTTTTGAGATCACATTTTAACCACTCTTGAAGATGTTTTTCAATAAGTGATTTTTTAATGCCTGCTATCCTTTGTTTATTACCTTTGCCTGTAATTTTAATAGAATAATAAGATTCTCCGTATTCATTGAAAGTAACTTGCAAATCAGAAAGCTTAAGGCTTCTAACTTCATTACTTCGCATACCTGTCAAGGCGATAATTAAAAGGATTAATCGATTTTTCTTATCAAAATCACGATTAAATTTAGCATTTTGCAAATAGTCAATAAAATTTAAAAATTTAGGTTTAGGCAAAAATTTCGGCAAAGGCTTTTCTTTATTAAATCTTAAATTACGCAAAGTAAAGTCAAAATCATAGCCCATTTTTTTATCCAAAAAACGGAAGAATTCTCCTAAGATTATTTTATAAAGGGCAATACTTGAAGATTTATTGGTAAGGCTTTTTTGATATAAAAAATCAATGACTTGATTTTCTTTCAGAAATTTTAACTCTGAAATATGTAAATTTTTGGCATTTTCAATCAAATAATGATAAAAATCTTCAATGACAGTTAAATTCTTTGCTGAATTCATGCCGATTTTTTGGATTTTTCTTCTAAGCAAGCATAATTCATCAATGTTGCCGGCTTCTAAAATTTTGATTTGAGCTTCTTTAAATGCCTCTGTATCAAGAATGTTGTATTTTGAAAAAACTTTTGACTTAAGGTCATAATATTTTTTGGCTGACTCTAAAAATTCTTGAGACAATTTTCTAATATTTTTCATTTTTTATCCTTTTTATTTTAAAATTTTGGAAAATTGTATAATAATTAAATTCTTTAATGTTAATTACATAAAAAATTATTACCTAAAATTTTGATTTGGGCTTTGGATTCTCTTTGGCTTCTTGATCGCGTTGGATTTTGTTTTGAAGGTAGGCAATTTCTTCTTCAATGGATTCTTTAATTTTCTGATGCTCACCCATTTTTTTATAAAACTCAAGATTATCCATAGCACTAAGAAGTTTCAATTTATCGAAGTCAGCTTTTTTAAAGAAGTCTTGGACTTCTTTGTCTTGGATGACTTTAAGGTCTTTTCTGATCATAGCTTCATTTCCTTCAAACTCACCTTTTTTTAACCCATCTTTAAATTTCTTTGCTCTGCTTTGGAGAGAGATTCCATCCTCCATGTATCCCTTCAAACGCTGTGCGCTAAAATAATCTTTATATTTGTCTTTGAGTTTTTGGTAATCCTTTATCCATGCTTGGAGTGCCGGATTTTCTTTAGCCCTTGCTTGATTTTTAACTTCATTTGTGCTAGGATTGGATGAAGATCCTCTAAATTTTGGGGAACAGAGTCAATACGCTTGTTTCCGCCTCTTGTATCTTCATAAGCTGTGTAGAATGCTCCTTCTCTATCTAATCTCATGGCAATAACCTCTCTTTGTTTTGATAGCAATATTTTATCACCAACAAAGGACTGAAAACCCATGAATAAGGCTATTTAATAGGCTTTTTCTCCCTTATATAGCATAGATTGAAAAGATCTTATTACAACATATAATGAGTTAAAGCTTTTTAATGGCTTTATGTTTGTGGATTTGATTGAATCTTTCTTTGTATTCCTCTTTAAGTGGTTTGATATTATTAATTTTTCTAATTTTTTCTAAAATATTTTTTCTGTGATTGGTATCTGAAGATCTTTTATAGTTAAGCAATTGACTTTCCAGGTATTCTTCAAAAATATGAGTATTGAGGGTTTTTAATTGGGTGATTTGTCTTAAGTTTAAATCATCGTTAACGTCTTTAGCAAAGGGTTTATAGGTACTGGTTCCTTTTTTTGTTTTTTCCAGAACAAATTTCTGTATAAAATCAGTATATTTTAAACCATTTTGATCGTTGTCAAAACAAGTCGTAATTCTAGCTTCTTTGCAGACTTCAAAGAGATTATTTAAAGTAGGTTTTATGCCATCTTGATGAAAATTTCCTCCTGTTGAAATAAGCATTGTTTCATTAGGATTGTAATTGTCTTTATAGATTTGCATAAGACTTAAGATATCAACAATAGATTCTCCAAAAATGATTTTTTTAATTTCTTTAGGGTTTTTATTGATATTGAGGATTTCCAGGCATTTATTTCCATGATGAAAATGCTTAAGCGGCTTTTCTCTTGGATTGCCCTTTTGGTCATTATATAAGGGAAAAGAAAGTCTTTGTGTATAACCACATATTTTAATATAACTTATGGTTTTTTGATTGATTTGCTCTTCAATCAGCTTATAATGAGGAAAACAAATATTCCCATAGCTATCTTGTTTGAAAGAATCTTTATAAGGCTCTATAGTTGAATCATATATCCCTTTATTGAGAAAAAATTGATTTTTTTGTGAATTATAATTAGAAAGAGCATCATATTTTTCTTGTACTGCTCTTTTTTCTTCTTTTTCTTCATTGATAAAATACTTAGGGATTTCTATATCGTTTATATTTCCATTGTAATAATTATCAATGAGTGTTTTAATATTAATATTTCTGTTTTTACAAAAGTTAATAATATTGCCCCGATCATTACTCCCATCAACATTGAAATATAGATAGTTATCACCCTTTTTGGTGATAACAAGCTTTTCATTTTCATTTTCGACTACAGGATTTCTAATCGAGCTTTTATCTCTGTTTATTTTAAATCCGTTATGCAATAAAATCTCATGCAAAGGCAAGAGTGTTAAATCTTGCATAATTTATCTCCTTATCGTCTTTTGAGAGTTTTGTTTTTTGTTGTATTGAGTATGTTTTTAGCTTCTATAGTTGTTGTATTTGGAGTGGTGTTATTGAGTTTTTGAGGTTTAGCCACTTCTTTAATCTCTTGATTTTTAACTTTTTGAACTTCTTGATTTAAATTTTTTTCAGAATTCAATGTTTTTTTGTGGTCTCTTTCTATAGGTATACCTAAAGTTTGTTTGATAGAGTTTTCTAATTCTTTATCCAACAGATTGTTGTTGATAAGATTATAACGCATTCCTTTTTCCAGCATATCTTTATGTTCTTTAGTGAGTTTAGTGGGTTCTTTATTATAAAGATTGATAAGGATTTGCATTTCATTTTCATTCATATTATTTTTACAATAAACTAAAAAATCTTTTTTAAACTCGTCTTTAGAAATAGCCATATTTTGATTCTCAATGCGTTTTTTCTCAAAAAAATCCAGTAGATTTGAATATTGAGGTTTCTTTAAATTATCTTGATTTTGTTGATGATTGAGCGTAGAGAAAGCTTGGGTATTGGCTTTTAAGATGGGAGATTCACTAGAATTTTCATTGATTTCTTGAGTAAGATTTGTTTGAGAAAAATCTTTGAGTTCATCTTGAAAGGTTTCAATAAAATCTTTGGATTCTTGATGAAATTTCTGAACATCTTTAATATCAAAATTCCAATGAAGTTCTTCCGAATCAATAAAATAATCTTTTTTAGCATTTTTGATGAGATCTAAAAAATTATTTTGAGATAAATCGCTTTTGCATTGTAGAATAATATTATTATTGGCATTGAAACCCAGAAAGCGTAGCTCTATTTTGATTTCTTTAGAAAGCTTTTTTAAATAGCTTTTGGCATATTGTGTTTGAAATTCTTTGATTTTTTCTTCTGAAAACAAATTGTTTCTAGCATAAATACCAATAGGTGTTCTTAAAAATTCTTGCTCTTTGTATAGGTTCAATTTTTTTAATTCTTTTTGATTGTTCTCAAGGAGTTTATTAGCAATAATATCCATATTAAATTGAAAATTTTCCCAGTTAATAGGTAGGGTAAATGTTTTAAGAGACTCTGTTTGAAATTCTTGAATTTGGTTTTGTTCAACAACAGGTTCAAGAGGTTGGGAGTTAGAAACTTCAATTTCTTTATTCTCAACATTATTTTGAATATCTTGATCTTCAACAAATTTTCTTAATTCTTCTTCAAAAAGACTTACAAAATCAGTTTGAGTATTCCTATTTTTGACATTCTCCGCTTCATTCATCAAGCGTTCAAAAAAAATTCTGCTGTCATCTCCGAGCTTGTTGTAAAAATATAAAAAGCTGTTCAAAAAATTATTGATCGTATTTCTGTTCATTTTGTTTATTTTAATTCTTAACCAAAGGCTTATCGTCTCATGCCTTTGGATTTTTCCTTTTTATCGACTTTCTCTTGTGTATATTGCATATTTTTATTTTTACATATATCCGGACTTAAACAAACATCACTTGAATATATTTCTAAAATTGCATATGTAAAGCTTTCGGGAGTTTTGATGATTTCGGATATTTTTGAGTCAGAAAGGTCGTATTCAGAGGCTTTATCCGTAAAAAATTCTCTGCCTTTGTCTTGGATTGTATTTAAGAAGTTTTTAATATCCTCAGTGTAGATAAATCCGTTTATGCCACAGCCTGCACCGTGCTTATGAATGTTCTGCAACTCACTTAAAGTTTCTTTCATACTTTCCACATTGACATTTCGGATATTTTCGACTTTCGTTTCCCAAATATTGTTATAAATCGAACAGAGCAATCCGTATTTGTCATTGTCTATAACATTGTTCCAAATTTGTGCAATTTGTTTATCCTTTAATTCATCTAATTCTAATTCATCTAATACTTTATTATTCATGTCGGCTTCCTATAGAGATTTGGATTTTTTAGGTTTTTTTGTTTTGTCTTGTATTATTTCTCGCTTGGAGACTTCTTTTGAAGATTTTGGATTCAAGAGATTTTTATTTTCAGCAATATTTTTCAACGCTTCATCAATGGCTTTTTCAACTTGAATTTTTTCTATTTCATTGAGACTTTTTTTGGGCGGAATGTAGCCGGTATTTTCATTTTGAGCTTTTAAATATGTAATGATTTGACCGGCAGTATGATCAAATAAAAATTTTTTTAAATCTTGAAAAATAAGAGGCGCGTTGGTAGGATCAAAATCTTTTTGATGTGAAATATAATTTCTATATTTTTGATCTTTGTTTATAGGTTTCAAATGACTTTTATCAATAGTCTTAAAAACTTCAATATTATAAAGAAAACGTGTTTCCAAAGTTGGATCGACAGGGATTTTTTCTTTGACAATTTGCGTATTAGGAATTTTATTCCCCTTTTTGTCCATTTCATAAACAGGTTTCATCTCGAAGGTTTTGATGTAATGTACTTGAGCTTTTGGAATGTCTTTATCGTTAAATATAGCGTTAATTTCATTTTTATCAGCTTTTAAAAATCTGGCATCTTTTAAACTGATCCAAGCATTTTCTTTGTAATTATGTTGTTTTTGCTTGATATCTAGAATTAGAGAATTCAAAGTGGTAAAAGGTAGCCCATTATAGGGATTGTAAGCCCTTTGAAATTTCTCTACAGGTTGTGTAAATGGCGCATATTTTCCCTTGATAGATTGAGCTACTTCTTTGAGAATATGTTTTAAAAAACTTTCTTTTTTCTCTTGAATTGTATAATCTTCCCATTTTTTCTTTGGGGTTTCAATTTTAGAGGTATAAGTTTGATTGATTTCGTTTTCTGTTGGCATATTATTCTCCTTTTTTTTCTAATTCTAATTGCGTTTCAAATGCAATTGCGGCTTCGCTTTGAGTTTCCATAGCAATACCATAGTTAACAAGTTCTATAACTTCTTCTTTGGTCAGTTTTTGACTTTCAAGTTCAAGTTCATTTTCCATTCTTTACTCCTAAATATTTATTTAGACAGATGATTTTGGTCTGTTGGAGAATCTTAGAAAAAATTTTAGAGAAAAGAAATATATATTTTTAAATTTTTTACTTATGAAAACTCATAAAAAATATATATTTTTGAAAAATAGGTGCGTGAAATATGAAGTTAGAATGGTAAATAAAAAGTAAATAAAACTGCTGATTTTAGTATTTTTGATATTAGCAATTTTTGCCATTATTAATATAATACGTAGTTTTCTCAGATCATCTTAGTAGGGAATCAATCCTACCTTCAGATGATATTCAATTTGGTTAGTAAGCCGGCCAAAGTAGCAATAACACCAAGTGTTATAACTAAAGTTCCCACAACCCACTTGATCATGGAAAATTTAAAAGAATTAAGCTTATTGTTGAAATCTTGAGACAAGTTTGTAACCTTAGTATCAATTACGGCAATCTCAGTTCTAAGTTCTGCAATCTCAGTTTTGAGTTCAACTTTGAGTTCTGTAGTATCTTGCTTGAGTTCGGTTCTGAGTTCGGCAATTTGCTTTTCTAAGACGGCTTTAAGCGCTTCTAAATCTGACTTGGTTGCAAATTCTGCGCCCAGTTTTTCTTTGACACTTAAAATAATTGTTTCAAGTCTCTCATCAAAGACAACCCGACTATTGACATCTAATTGCAATAAAACTTTTTCAAAAACAGAGGCAACACCATCAGCTTGATTTTTGTCAGGAAAAGTTTCATAAATAATATTATATGCTTCTCTAGTCAAACCCATTGCATAAGGCATCGTTTCTCCTTTCATGTTTGTGCTATATTGTAGCATAAGTTACTCCTTCTGATTTAATTCTTTTTAATCATTGCCCAACCAAATAAGCTGGGATTGAATAAATCACCCAAGAGATAAAAGTCTTGATTAAAAGCTTTTTTATTCTCTTTTAACTTTTGTGCTTCAAAGCTTTGTGGGCAGAATAAAGCAATCTTTAATTCTTGTTTTAATTCTTCTATATCAGGAGCGCCAGGAAATCCCATATCAAATAAAAGCTTCTTCTTTTCATAGACATTCACCATTACCCCTCCTTCAATGAGAGAGGGACTGAAGGTTAAATATAGATTTTTATTCTTAATTTTAATTTTTAACATTTTTATCTCCTGATTTTATTGATGGAATTTTGAGAAAGTATCTATTCTCTTTTTGATTTCTTGAGCTATTTCTTCATTCTTATAATAAATCAAACCACCCACAAAAACCATATCATTGAGTCCATCAAGCCTATTATCAGCAAAAATACTCTCAAGCAACTTCTCAAGGGATCTGCCTCTGTGTAGTCGGGTATAATCAGCTTGGGTGTCAAAAATTTGAAAAGCTAAATATTCATTGGTAATTTCAGGAGATAAAAACCCCTCGTTATACCAACGATAATTAGCTTGTTTTAACTTTGATTCAAGAATTCTATAAACTTTTTCTCTATCTAATCTCATGGTAATAACCTCTCTTTGTTTTGATAGCAATATTTTATCACCAACAAAGGACTGAAAACCCATGAATAAGGCTATTTAATAGGCTTTTTCTCCCTTATATAAATAGCAATGAATATTAAAGACATTATGATGACTTGATAGTTTATAAGAGGCTAAAGACACAAAAGAAGTTTTCTAATTTACAATCAACAATAAATTTTCTTTTTAAGTTGATCTAAAAAATTAAATTTTTTTAGAAGATGTAAAAGAAATAATAGGGAATCCATATTTATCCAGATTGGCATTATAATCTTTAAAACTTTTATAATTCATTGTTTGACTTTGAAAATTTTGATTGATCTCATTAACCTTTTTTTCAATTTGTTCTTTAAAACTAAAATAGTCATCATTACCATATTTGTGTTTATAATCTCTTGAAACCAGATTGCCTATCAAAGAAATTGTTTCATTCATAAAAGAGAGATTGTTGGCGATATCTTTGGTGTATTCAAGCAAGAGCATATCTGTTTTTATTTTGACATCAGCATAAGCTTGAGCTTGTTTTTTCTTATCACTTCCTGCTTGTCGGAGTTTTTTCAAAAGTTCTTCTTGAAGATCGTTAAAGTTATCATTCAATCTTTTTGTATCATAAAATAAAGGATAGCAAAACTCTTCTCCATTTTCTTTTTTGCTGAGTTTGCAATATTCCCTTTTTTTCTCTTTGTCATTAAAACTCTTGTCCAGAGTTCCTAATGCTTCCAGCATTTGTTTGGAGCGATTGATAAGAGGATCGGTTTGTTGTGCTTTTAAAAATCTTGTATTTTTTCTATAATCAATTTCTGATTGAACCCATTCTCTTTTTGTTTTTTTATAACATTCTTTATCTCTTTTTAATATACATTCTTTTAATTGCATTTCAAATTCATGTTCTTTTTGTTGTTGTTGAGCTTTTGTAAATAGCATACAAGCTTCAAGCGCCATCGCCCTGCCTTTTAATTCTCCTGCCAGAGAGAGCGAATTTGAAATGATATTGCTATTAAGAGCTTTTCCTAAAGCTTTAAAAGTCTTGAGAGCTTCAGATTCTTTTCCAACATTAGAATAAGTAAGTGTTTTATCATCAGGGGCAATTTTATCTATTTCTAATTGAGGACAAACAGCTTCTATTTTCTTCCATTGCCAGTGGTCTCTAATATTGAAGTCTTTAATAGTTTTTACAAGTTTATCGGCGTTTCTTTTTACTCTATCGGGCATATCGTTTATTTGATTTATAATATCCATAGGATTAGCAATTCCCATTGTAGAGGTTTCAATAAGATTACTTACTTCATTAATAGAATCATTTACCGCATTGATTTTATCGATGCTTTCTTGTGCTTTCTTAATCATTTTGTCATATTTTTCTAGTGCCTGCGTGGCTTTGTTTATCGAATCGAGCATTCTTGAAGCCGTGGTTGCGGCAGTAGCATTTGCTATTGGGTCTTCTACTATCATTGGAACTGCAACTGCATTTGATAGAGAAGAAGTTATCAATGTGCTTAGAATGAAGAATTGAATTGGTTTGGATTTTGGATTTTTTTGATAGTGAATCATTCAAGACTCCTTGTGTATGGATTTTCTATTTTAAATTATTTTATAAACCTTACTTTATTTAGAAAAATGCTAGCACAAATTTAAAAGATTTCATACGCGAATCGGGTATTTTAATTTTTGGGATAGGAACAATACATATATTGATTTAACTTATTTTTATTAATTTATTGCATTAAATTTATTT
>NZ_MLAO01000015.1 GCF_002272835.1 Helicobacter sp. 11S03491-1 | reverse complement strand
CCCCTAACCCAAAAGGTATTTCCAATAACTATTATCTTGATTTTAATGTCAATACAAAGGGATTGATACTCAATAATTCTATCCAAAGCATCACCCCTACTCAATTAGGAGGGTTTATTGGTTCTAAATCTAACCACACTGAATTCAAAAACCCTACTACAATTAAAATCCTCAAAAAAGCTATTGATGAAAGGAAAAAGAAATAATGGAAACAGATATTTTACGAACAATACTCAATATTTTATTACTTACTCCATTGTTTATTGGTATCATCAATCTGGTATTGATGGCTGGTGTCTTTTATCTTGAAAACAGAAGCTGTTTTTCTTTTAAAATCAACCTATTAATGAGTATTTATCTGTTTCTATTTATCTGTTTCTATCCTGCTTATATTTTTTATATTTTAAACAATTTAAGTTGGAGTAGAACACTTCATTTTCCTATAGTTTTTGGCATGATAAGCATTCTTATCTTTTTTATGATTTTTTTATTCACTATATTGAAGAAGAGATCTTTGAGCTTCAATGATAAGATTTTTCTCATTACAACCTCTTTTTCTTGTCCGGTATTGTTTTTTATTAATTTTGATTTTTATCCTTTTATAGCTTCCTTAGAACTAGGAACTTTATTTGTTTATACTTTCCTTTCTATTCTCAATATCATCCTCCAAACAACCAAATTTATCCAATTCCTTAGAAGAAGAAAAAGAGACAGATGAAAATAAAATTATTTTATGAACCCGCTGATGGTATCCATTATGATGATGCACTCATGAGAAGAGCATTAGATAATGTGAAACCATTTTTTTAAATAGCAACTATAAGGCATGGAGTAATAATTGTCAAAATTTTACCCAATCAGTTATCAAGGAATACCATAGGATTATTGCTGAGGAACATCAATGAGTGATTTCTTTTTGAAGCCGCTTGATGGGGATGCAGAAACAGGAATAGGTTTGGCAATATTGTTTATTTTCAATCTTCCAATTCTAGATAGCCAGTTTAATCTATTATATCCCGGATATAAAATATAAGGGATTTAAGTTCTCTAAGATTATATTCCCAATTTTATTGAATGTATTAATATTATTATTAATATTAATTTATTTTATATATTATTTTTTTATATCTATGATCATTATAAATGAATTTATGAACTATATATCCTATATGCTCTACATATTTTGCTTCACTAACATCATTTTTCTGTATATCTTATTCTGTAAAAAATACAATCTCAAAATCATTTTCTTCATAGGATTGATTCTCAATATAATCTTATTTCTATTGGATATTTTCCATATTATTTATGTATTTGAGCATACTTATGTGCTTCTTTTAATATTTGGTCCCTCTATTTTGCTCCTTGTAGCTCTGCTGCGATTATGTGTTTTTATCTTTGAGCTTGTCAGAGAATTTATCAAGAACAGGTGGTGATGATAGTTTTAAAGGATAAAAAATTTAAAATTAAATTATCATAGAGAGAACACAAATAATAAAAAATATTATTAAAGAGATAGAATACATCTCATTGTTAGAAAAATCATATTTTGTGGAGATAAAAATATTTTTTATAAAGATAAAGAGTTCCAAGGGGTATTAAAATTACCCTTTGGGGGCAAAGACTCTACCCTTGAAAAAATAAGAAATTCAAAATAGACTCTCCTCTTGATTTGAAAATATTTTTTATCAAATTTAGATATAATAAATGAAATTGAATTACTTAGATAAAGGATTTTAAATGGGTGGTTTTGGCAGTGTGTGGCATTGGGTAATTGTTTTGTTGGTGGTTGTTTTGCTTTTTGGAGCTAAAAAAATTCCAGAGCTTGCCAAAGGCTTGGGCAGCGGGATAAAAAATTTTAAAAAAGCTGTGAAAGAAGATGAAGAAGATGAAGAAATTATTCAAAAAATAGAAGAAAAACCAAAAATTGCAAAGACTACAGCAAAAAGGACATCTACCAAAACAACGCAAGCATCAACAGATAGCTCTACACCTAAAAAAAGAGGTAGAAAGCCAAAATCTCAAACAACTGCTTAGTCCAATCATGTATCATCAGATTAAAAAAATCTTAGAAGATATTCTTGAAGTCAGTATTGTTTTAGAACGTCCAAAAAATAAGGATTATGGGCATTATGCCACGCCTATTGCCTTTTCATTAGCAAAAATCTATAAAAAAAATCCCATGATCATTGCCCAAGAAATCGCTCAAAAGCTCTCTGTAATCCCGGAATTCAAGGTCGATGTGCTTCATGGTTATATCAATATCACTCTTTGTGAGGATTTTTTTGAACAGCTTGGGAATGCGGCTATCTCGCAAGGATTAGATTTTGGCAAACTCCCTAAAAAAAATGAAAATAAAATTCTTTTAGAATATGTGAGTGCTAATCCTACAGGACCTCTTCATATAGGGCATGCAAGGGGTGCTGTGTTTGGCGATAGTTTGTGCAGGATCGGACGATTTTTGGGTTATGAAATAGACACAGAATATTATATTAACGATGCAGGATCGCAGATTCAGATGCTTGGTCTATCTATTTATCTTGCAGGTAGGGAGCACTTGGTAAAAAAAGAGGTTATCTATCCTAAAGAATATTATAAGGGTGAATATGTCCTTGATTTGGCTTTATTAGCTAGAGATAAATATGGTGATAAAGTCTTTGAAAATGAGGATTCTGTCCCGATTTTGAGTGAATTTGGCAAAGATTTGATGTTAGATGAAATCAAGTCTAATCTTGCAGAGGTAGGGATTACTTTTGACTATTTTGTGAGTGAAAAGTCTCTTTATGATCACTGGGCAGAGATTCTCCAAAAGCTACAAGCCCATGATGGGGTTTATCAAAAAGATGGCAAAATTTGGTTGCGATCCGGCAATCAAGGAGATGAAAAAGATCGCGTGATTGTTAGGGAAAACAAAGAACCTACTTATCTGGCTGGGGATATTATCTATCATCATGATAAATACCAACGCAATTATGCCAAATATATTAATATTTGGGGGGCAGATCATCATGGGTATATCCATAGAGTAAAAGCAGCCATCCATTTTTTGGGATTTGATGAGGGAAAATTAGAAGTTTTGCTTTCTCAAATGGTCAGCTTACTCAAGGGTGGGCAACCTTACAAAATGAGTAAGCGCGCAGGAAATTTTATCTTAATGAAAGATGTAGTCGCAGATATTGGAAGCGATGCATTGCGATTTATCTTTTTATCCAAAAAATCAGATACTCATTTAGAATTTGATGTAGAAGATCTCAAAAAACAAGATGCTTCCAATCCAATTTTTTATATTCATTATGCAAACGCACGTATCCACACATTGCTTGAAAAATCTCATTTTAAAGATGAGATGATATTGAGTGCTTCTTTAAAAAATATTCCAAAAGAAGCTAAAGATTTATTGTTTTATGCTTTGAGTTTTCCTAGGGTTGTTGAAGTGGCATTTGATGAAAGGGGGTTGCAAAAAATTTGTGAATACCTCAAAGGATTAGCCGGAGAATTCCATAGTTATTACAATGCCCATAAAATTATTGATACACCCCTAGAATCTTCTATACTCAAAATCTGCAAAATCATTAGTCTTTCGATCACAATTGGTTTGGATTTGTTGGGAATTCAAGCAAAAACAAAAATGTAGCTATTTTTACAAAATAGTATATGGGGATATTAATTTATGCTCTAAGTAACATTTCTAAATAATTACATCAAAGTCTGTATTATTTATCCGGAGCAATAATTACCCCGGATAATATTTTGGAATTTGCAAAAGTTTCCCCTTGCAAATTTAAAGATTTAAACTCCTTTTGGAGGCATAAAAGCTGTTAGTTTTGGAACAACGCCTTTGTATTTTTCGATATTTACTAAGGCAGTATGGGAGATATTTCCATCAGCAAGCTTGGAAGTGGGGATATCGATTGTGAGGACATTAGCGCAACCATTTTTGCACAAGCTTCCAATCTCTCCTGCTTTTTGTGGATCATACCATGCCCCTTCGCTTAATCTAACAACGCCGGGAGCAATGTCATCGCTTACAAATGCTCCGGCTAGCACTTGTCCTCTTTTGTTAAATACGCGCACAACATCTCCATGTTTTATTCCTTTTTTCTTCGCATCTTGCGTATTGATCCAAATAGGCTCTCTATCGTTAATGGCATATTGTTTTCTAAGGCTTGTATTGGAGAGTTGAGAGTGCAATCTATCTCCGGGATGCGGGCTGATCATAGCAAATTCAGCGGGTTTGTTTTTCATTCCCAGCC
The DNA here is from genome assembly GCF_002272835.1 of Helicobacter sp. 11S03491-1. Lineage (NCBI taxonomy): Bacteria > Pseudomonadati > Campylobacterota > Epsilonproteobacteria > Campylobacterales > Helicobacteraceae > Helicobacter > Helicobacter sp. 11S03491-1. The sequence continues at coordinate 19,613 of NZ_MLAO01000015.1, read as the reverse complement.
ATTCAATAGGCTCTAGCCAAGTGGGGTGAGGAGGGCAGTCTTGATATTTCATTTTTTCTATTTCTTTTGAATAGATTTCAATTTTTCCTGAAGGCGTTCCTAATGGATTCAAAATAGGATCGTCTCTAAAATCTGAGTATCTAACCCACTCTTCATTCTCAGCAGGGACTTCAAAGGTAATGGGTTGATTTTTTTTCCAAAATTCTTCAAAGCTTGGCATGGATATTTTTTGAGGTTTGGCTTGAGCAAGGGCAGTTTCATAAAAACCTTTTATCCACATCATAGGATCTTTGTTTTCACTATATTTCTCATAAATCCCAAATTCTTTTGCCAAATCACAAAATATTTCATAATCATCCCTGGCTTCAAATTGTCTTTTGACAACAGCCTTCATGGGTGCGATACTAAGATTAGAATAATCTCCTGTCATCGTAATATCATCTCTTTCATAGCTTGTGGTGATAGGCATTACGATATCGGCATGTTTGGCAGTAGGAGTCCAGAACATATCATGGATAACGACTGTTCTAGGTTTTTGCCATGCTTTTAGGAATGTATTGGTATTTTGATGATGCACAAGAGGATTGCCCCCTACCCAATAGATAAAATCAATATCAGGATAAGTGATTTTTTGGCCATTAAAATCAATGACTTTTCCGGGGTTCAAAAGTGCCTCAGCAATCCTTGCAACAGGGAAGTTGATTTTTGTCCCTTTGAGTAACCAGCTAGCTCCACTATCTGCTTTTCCTGAGCTATTTCCCAGATTCATCCCGCCTATAATGGCAGATTTAGCCGTAGGTGATCCTCCATTGCTATAATGATAAGATAAGCCAAAACCACCTCCCGGAAGTCCAATTTGTCCAATCATGGAAGCCAGAGTTACAAGCATCCAATGAGGTTGTTCGCCATGATGAGCTCTTTGCATACCCCACCCGGATATAAGCATTGTTCGATGTTGATAGAATAAACCTGCTAATTCTTTAATAACGGATTCTTGAATTCCTGTAATTTTTGATGCCCATTTAGCATCTTTGGGTGTCTTGTCTTGTTTGCCCAGAAGGTATTCTTGAAATTTTTCAAAGCCTTCAGTGTAGTTTTGGACAAAATCTTTGTCATATTTTCCTGTAGTAAGCATTGTATGAGCAATACCCATCATCAAGGCAACATCTGTATTTGGAATAGGAGCAATCCATCTGGCATTGAGGAATTTAGCGCTTTCATTGCGTATAGGATCGATGCAAATAATTTGTTTTTTGGAATTTTTGAGCGCTTGGAGATATTGCAATCCTTTACCATCATTGGCACTCCAAGCAATTCTTAATGTCAAAAGAGGATTAGCTCCCCAGATAACCACTACTTCAGAATTCTCTAATACTACAGGCCATGCAGTTTGTTGCTCATATACTTCAATTGTCCCCATCACATGAGGCAAAATGATTTGTGAAGCTCCTGTGGAATAATCCCCAAGAGTCCCCACAAACCCTCCACTCATACCCATAAATCTTTGGAGTAAAATTCGGCTATTGTGCATATTTCCAACACTTTTCCAACCGTATGAACCGGCAAATATACCCTCAGGACCCTTGTTTTTTCTAGTTTTTTTCAATTCCCCGGCGATTAATTTGATAGCATCTTTGTAACTTACTTTTACCCATTCATCAGAACCTCTACGCTCCGGTTTGGGATTATCGGGATTTTCTAAATAAGATTTTCTCACCATTGGATAGCGAATCCTATCTTTAGCATAAACTAAATCACCTGCCACACTTAAAAGAGGATTAGCCATTGTAGATTTAAAGGCATTTTGACTTTTGATGATTTTGCCATTTTTGAGAGTTACTTTGAGCACTCCCCAGTGAGCAGCCGTGATAACATCTCCATTGATAATGAGATTTGTAGAGAATTTTTTCACACCTGATGCCATCAACATACTGCGATTGAGCATAGAATCCACAAAGGGCACACTTGCGCAAATAAGAGCATATTTTAAAAAAGTCCGTCTTTCTTGATAAGTTTTTTTCATTTTGTTTCCTTTATTTTACATCACTTGCATGTTTTTGTAAGTATTGAGTAATAAGATAAATTTCATCTTTATTAAGACCTGTTCTTCCTGACATTGATTTAATAACACTTGGCCATTGATTGGCTTTGAATTCTGTAGATGCATGAAGTGAATGACAGATAGAACAATTTTGAGAATACAAATCTTTGGCTTTTGTATAGAGATCATCAAGATTTCCACTCAATCCCCCTTCATCACTCCAAAGTTCCAAAGATACCTTTTGATAAGTAGTTTGGGTATCTTTATCTTTTTGTGTTCCAAGCACATTAAATTTTATTCCGGAATTTTTGGTCAAACCTGCAATCAAAATTCTTTTGCCCATTACAAAATAAAGGGCATTATCTGAACCTTCCTGGATATACCCTTGAAGAGACAAGAGAACTTTGTTGCCCACTTTTTTGATAATAGTTACTTCAGAAGTCGGGAGCAATTTGCCTACTATCTTTTGGGAATCTTGTGTGAGATAAAGTGGCTTAACGCTATCAACATAGACTTTGGTATTTGCATACGCAAAGCTAACAATTACTAGCATTAAAACAACACAACATTTTTTCATTAAAACTCCTTTTGCCTTGTTTTGTTAATACCAAAATATTATATTCCAAGCCATCTAAAAAATAAAATTAAAAAGTAGAAAAAGGTTATATAAAAAATTATATATAGGATTTTGTAACGTAAAAAATTAAAATTTTAAAACTAGTTTTCTTCAGAATGACGATGAGAAGAGATAGAATCTGTGTTTAGAAGTCTGTCAATTTTGGCTAAGGCAATGGCAAGCTCATATTTAGACCGGGTAATGTTGGTTTTAGCAGTGGTTAGGAGGAATTGGGCATTGAGTAACTCTGTGTAGGTAGCAATATTTTGAGTATATCTGTTATTAGTAATACGATAGTTTTCTTCTGCTTGCTCTAGAGATACTGAGGTAAGTTTGTATTGTTCTTTGGCGAGATTAAAATCATTGATAACTTTATCTGTTTGGATTTTTAAATCTTTTTTGTATTGATTGATTTTGCTTATAAGGGAGAGATAATAAAGTTTTTTAGCTTGATAATTAAAATGATCACTCATTCCATTAAATAAATTCCACCCAAATACAACCCTTGCTTGACTTTGGAGAGCATAACTTGTGCGTGCAATCCCGCCACCATCAAGATACCAAAATTTTATCCCAACTACATCAATTGTAGGCATAAATGCTCCTTTAGCAATACCGACTTGGATTTGGGCAGATTTTAACAAAGAAAGCAAGTATAAATAATCGGGATTTTCTGATAAAATTTTTTCAACAATGGTATTCTTATCAAAGCTCATTTGCGTGTTAGTAGCAATATCCTCAATATCTTCAAGATTGATAGAAGAAGCAGTAAGGCTTGCAAGTAAGTTTTTGGAATATTCCAAATTCAATTGCGTGCTTTTAAGAGCAATATTAGCATTAGCAAGCAAAACCTCCACACTCAAGACTTCATTTTTTGCTCGAAAACCTTGTTTATAAAATTGTTGCGCCTTTTTCTTTTGTGCTTCAAGAAGTTTTTTGGATTCTTGGGCGATTTTGAGAGAATCAATTGCTTGGAGAGTAGAAATATAGGCGATTTTGGTTTGAAGGGTAATATCTGCGATTTTACTTTGAAGTATGTAACCTTGCGCTTTTTGGGATTGTTTGGAATCTTGAATTTTGTAATAATCTTTCATTCCATTAAAAAGATTGTATTTTCCGGTGATATTAAAGCTATTGAGAAAATAAGTTGAAGTATTACCCGGAACATTGTAACTGAAAATATAATTGAGATCAATTTTTGGCATTAAGGTAGAAAGCTTTGCTTTAGAAAGGCTTTGGGATTGGGAGTAAAGTTGGTTTTGCTCTTTGATTGTCTCGCTATGTTTAATGGCTAACTTGATGGCTTGTTGAATATCTAGACCTGATGCAAAATTCCAACATAACAAAATAAAGAACAAAATAAATTTCATTATTTAACCTTTTTTGTCTTTGATGACAAAGAGTAGCAAAGCCGGGATAACAAAAGTAGTAATGAGAGTAGAAAACACAAGCCCCCCAATAATAACTGCCCCTAATCCACGATAAATTTCACTCCCTGAACCTGAGAATAAAACAAGCGGCAACAATCCAAAAACACTTGTAAGCATGCTCATATAAATAGGGGAAAGTCTGCTTTGTGTAGCATTAAGAACAGAATTATAGGCATTTATTTTGTATTCTTTGAAATTAATAAGTGTTTGATAGACAATCAAAATTGCATTATTTACAACACTACCCACAAGGATAATGAAGCCTAACATCGTAATGACATCCAAGTTTTGGGGGGCAAGCAAATGGTTGAGTAAGTAGAGTCCAATAAGCCCCCCTGTCGTTGCAAAAGGGATAGTAAGGATAATAACAAAAGGATAAAGAAAATTCCCATACAAAGCACACAATATCAAATAAGTAATCACAATCGCAAGTATAAACCCTCCTAAAAGTTCTTTTTTGAGTTTGCTGAGTTTGCCTGCACTCCCGCTTAAGCTGATAGTGTCTGTTGTATTTTTTTGAATATGAGGCAAGATTATTTGTGAAATAGTATTTGTTATTTTTTCGAGTGGCTGTTTGTCTTGAGGATTGAGGATAAGAAGAATATTTCTGTTTTGTTCAAAATGCCTGATACGCGAAACTCCAAGCTCATTTTTTATATTAGCAAGCGAATTCAGAGGCAAAATGCTGCCATTAGGCGTATATATCTGGGAGTAGAGAATATCTTCAGGGGATATTTGCGGTTTATTTCTATTTTGTGAAGATTTCAAAATCAGATCAATATTTTTTCCATTATTGTCTTTGAATTGAGAGATTTTTTTGCCCTCCAACATAACTTCTATAATTGTCCCAAATTCAGCCACATTTAGTCCATTCACTGCAAGGGCTCTGGAATCAGGGTAAAGATTAATTTCGCGATTATTGATTTCAAGTGAGGGTACAGTGCGTATGGATATGTGAGGGAGGTGATCTTTAAGTGCGACTATAAGATCTTGGGCAGTATGCAAAAGAGAATCAAGATCATTTCCATTGATGTTTATATCAATACTTGAACTGCTTGACCCACTAAAAATCCCTTGTTGAAGGACAACTCCGGTGATATTAGGAATAGAGTCAATCACCCTTTGGGCATAAGGGATAAGCTTGGAAGCGAGTTTGGGATCTTGAGCAGTAAGATAAAAATACATATTTGTGCTTGAACTGATAAAGAAATCTTTGATAACAGGTAAATCAGAGTCAGATTTTTGCTTATAACCATTGACTTTTAGATAAGGCTTAAAATCTTGATAAATCTCTTGAATAATTCTGTCTTTTTCTTTTAGAGAGAGACCCGGTGGAGGACTGAGATAGCTTATAATAAAGTTTTGAGCTCCTTTGGGTAAATAATCAGTTTTTGGAAATGCCAAAAAACTAAAAATACAACAAAATCCTACAAAAACTATAATCGTGATAAGTCTGGAAAGAACATTTTTGGTGCAGAATTGAATCATTTTCATGATGCCATTAGAAACTTTTATACCTAATGCCTGAATCAGTGAATTGACTTTGTGAAATATTCCTAACTTGGTTTTTGGTCTAAATGAGAATTTTCGCAACATCAATAGGCTAAAAGAAGGGATAACAAGGATGCAGACAAAAAATGAGATAAGAATAGAACTACTTGATGCTAAAGCAATATCAACAAATAGTTGTCCGGCTTCATCTTGAAGTCCGATGATAGGGATAAAAATTGCAACAGTTGTAATTGTGCTTGCAAATAATGCTCCAACAACTTCTTTTGTCCCAATAAAAGCAGCCCTAAAGGGATCGTTGGTTTTATTTTTGTGTGCAATGATATTTGCCATCACGACAATAGCGCTATCTATAATCATACTAACGCCAAAAGAAATACCTGCCAGAGATACTACATTGAGAGTGCGTCCAAAGGCTTCTAAGAAAATAAATGATCCAATTACGCTCACAGGAATAACAAGTCCCACTACAATTAATGAAGAAAAATTTCGTAAGAACAAAAATAAAACAAAAACTCCAAATCCAATCCCTAAAAAGATATTTTCTTTGACTTGCGCGATGGAAGATTGGATATAGTGCCTTTGATCTCTCCCCCAATCAATCATAAGTTTGTGATCTTTAAGGAGTCCGGCGTTGAGTTTTTTTGTAAGATCTTCAACGCTATTTGTGAGAGCCAGGATATTTGCATTTGCAGTAGGACGAATTTGTAGAGAAATCACAGAATCATTATTGTGAATATTGTATCCGGCAGGGTTTGCATACCCCTTAATAATAAGGGCAATATTTTTAAGCAAAATGACTTTATTGCCTTGAGATTTGATGATGGTATTATAAATTGAATTGATATTTTGATATTCTCCAATAGTTGTAATTCGATAGTTTCGTTGGTCAAAATCAATGCTGCCGGCAGAAACGTTTGTGTTTTGGATTTTGATAGCGCGGATGACTTCATCAATTGTGAGGTTGTTATAAGCAAGTTTTTGTGTGTCTAAAATGATTTGTATTTGTTTGCTTGTCCCCCCGCTTACATAGACTTCCCCAACACCATTAAGACGTTCATAATATTGAATCACTTCATCATAGATAAAATTTTTATAATGATCGATAGGTTCTTGGTTGTCTTGAAGTGTTTTGACGAAGAGATAAACAGCAATAGGGATACTTTCTCCTGTTGTTTTAATAATGGGTTTTTCTATATCATGGGGATAACCTCTGACTTCATCAAGTTTGGCGCTGACATTTAAAAAAGCTAATTTCATATCCGCATCGGCGTTAAATTCAAGATTAATAATGCTCATTCCATCTCGTGATGTAGAAGTCATTGATGTTAGATTAGGGATATTTTTGAGATATTTTTCTTGGCGTTGCGTAATTTCTTTTTCGACTTCATAAGGTGTTGCCCCCGCATAAGAAGTATAGACGCTAATAACAGGACGTGTAACTTGAGGGAGGAGTTGGTAAGGCATTTTTGAAAGTCCAATCATTCCAAATAAAAGTAAAAATACCACACCCACAAAAACAACAACCGGATTTTTAAGGCAATAATAGATAATCTTCATTTTTTTGGTGAGGTTTTTTCTTGGATATGGCTACCATTTTGGAGTCTATCTTGCCCGCGGTAAATAACTTTTTCTCCTTCTTGAATTTTACCTCTGACAAGGGCTAGGGAATCTTGAACAGAAAGAACTTCTACTCTTATAACAAAAGCTTGGTTATCTTTGGCAATAAAAATACTTGGATAACCTAAGTAATAAACAACACTATCTCTAGGCACAAGGAATCCTGAACTCTCCCCATCAATATTCAACATAGCTTCTACTGCCATCCCATCCAAAAAACTCCCATCATTTTTAACGCTAATATGAACAGGAAAGGTTTTTGATTGTACATCTGCTTTTGGAATAAGAGCAGTAATTTTTCCTTGATAATGTTTGTTGTTGATAGTAAGATTGACTTTTTGCCCTATTTTGATATTCTTGGCAATAGAGCTGGGGACATATATAATAGCCTCTACATCAGAGTTATTTAAGATTTGGCAGATAGGTTCGCCCATATTTACCCATTCAGCAATATGGACTTTTTGTTCTGCAATAATCCCGTCAAAAGGAGCATAAATGGTTTTTTTAGCTATTTCGGTTTGAGAGATTTCTAATTCTGCTTGTAAAGCAAGCACGTTAGCTTCTTGAGATTTGAGTTGATATTCAAGATTTTCATATTCTTGAAGAGGGATAGATTGGGTATCCAGAAGATTTTTATAACGCTCTAATTCTTTTTCTTGTCTTTGGAGGGAATATTTAGCCTGGGTAAGTTTGGCTTGTTTGATTTGAATATCTTTTTGAAGTAAGTCATCATTAATACTCAAGAGTTTTTGCCCTTTTTTGACCTTTTGTCCGATATGAAAATATATTTTTTGCACGACTCCTTGAGATTGTGCAGCAATATTTGAAACCTCTTTAAAATTAATGCTCCCAATAAAAGTTTCTTGTTTTTGAAGACTGCCATTTTGAATAGGGCGCGTATTGACATAAATAGGCTTAGCCTCAATAGTCATACACAAAAATAAACAAAACAACAGGGTTCTAAACATCAACTCATTGCCGCCGTAATTTTATCAAGAATTCTAATAAATTCTATTTTTTCTGCATGAGAAATTGAGTTAGCAAAGGCATCCTCGAGAGTTTTTTTGTTATTTTTAATCAATTCAACTTTTTCTATACCCTCAGGAGTGATAATTATTTTTGCAATTCGATTGTCTTCTTTTTCTTGAATTTTTTTAACAAGATTTTTTTTGCATAGACATTTGATGGTTCTTGAAATTGTCCCTTTGTCTTTGAGGGTAATATTGGATAAATCAGTGATGTTTAACGCTCCTGATTCTTTGAGGATAAAAAGAATGCCAATTTGTTCAACACCTATATTGTAAGGCTGAAGTTTTGCACTAAAGAAGTTTTTGATTTGTCTGGAAGCAAAAATGATAGAAGGGACCACCTCCTTTTCTTTGCAGCATTTTCTTTGCATGTGTGATATAAATTCCTTTGATATTTTTATTTTTTTGGTAATTCTATATAATTATAATAATAGCACAAATCTTAAAAAATTGCATTTTTAAGCCTGTTTTTAGATAGAATTATCCATTCAGGTACAACAGACGATTGCTCCAAAATCAGGAGAGGAAAGTCCGAGCTACTGAGACAAGATTCCATTTAACAAATGGCTAGCGTAAGCTAAGGGAAAGTGCAACAGAAATAAAACCGCCTTTTTTAGGTAAGGGTGAAATGGTGAGGTAAGAGCTTACCGGGATTTAAGTAATTAAATTTGTCCGTGCAAACCCAATCTGTAGCAAAAAGAGTATGGTTAATGTCTCATTTTAACTCTTTGCTTGAGATATATTGCGAAATATGTCCCAGATAAATAATCGTCCTAGACAGAACTCGGCTTATCGTTGTGCCTGATTTTAATAATAATTTACAAAACTATATTTATTTATTTCAGTAATTTATTAATTTATTTGCTTATAATTTCATTGTTATTAGATTGTTAGTTCAAAATTAAGGCAAAGTTATGAAACGTATAGAAGAAATGGATCAAAAACTTCAAGATCAGTATCAAAAAGCACTTGAGTATCACAAAGGTGGTAAATTAAAAATTGAACCTAAAACTGCCTTGAAGAATCAAGATGATTTGTCATTGGCTTATTCTCCGGGTGTTGCTATCCCCTGTAAAGAGATTCAAAAAGATCCTCTAAAGGCTTATGATTATACTTCTAAGTGTAATTTGGTTGCTGTAATCAGTAATGGCACTTCTGTGCTTGGACTGGGTGATATTGGAGCTCAAGCCAGCAAGCCTGTCATGGAAGGCAAAGCAATTTTGTTTAAATCATTTGCCGGAGTTGATGCTTTTGATATTGAAGTTAATGAAAAAAATATTGATAAATTTGTAGCCATAGTAAAGGCTATTTCCCCTACTTTTGGAGGCATTAATCTGGAAGATATTAAAGCGCCGGAATGTTTTGAGATAGAAGAGCGTTTGGTGAAAGAGCTTGACATTCCTGTAATGCATGATGATCAACATGGTACAGCTATTATTTCTACAGCTGCTATTATCAATGCGGCTAAAATTATTAATAAACCGACCCAATCAATGCGAGTGGTTATTAGTGGTGCAGGGGCAGCCGCTATTGCTTGCGCAAAAATGTATAAAGCTTTGGGTGTCAAAGAGATTATCATGTTTGATAGCAGAGGTGTTATCCATGAGGGTAGAAGTGATTTAAGCGCTCTGAAAAAAGAATTTGCAACCAACAAAGCCTATGCTTCTTACAAAGAAGCTCTCAATGGTTCAGATGTGTTTTTGGGGCTTTCAAAAGCAGATTTACTTCAAGGAGAAGATATCATGGGGATGAATAAAGACCCATTGATTTTTGCAATGAGCAATCCGGTCCCGGAAATCCTCCCTGAAGTTGTTGCGCAAGTGAGAAAAGATGCTATTATGGCTACAGGAAGAAGTGATTATCCCAATCAGATCAATAATGTTTTGGGATTTCCTTATATTTTCAAGGGCGCAATGAGTGTGCGGGCTAAAAAAATTAATGAAGAAATGAAATTTGCTGCAGCTAATGCACTTGCTGAATTGGCAAGAGAACCTATTGAACCCAGACTTGAAGAAATCCATAATCGCAAACTTAGCTTTGGAAGAGAATATCTTGTGCCCTCTCCATTTGATAGTCGGCTTAAAGAAAAAATATCAAAAGCAGTTGCAGATGCTGCAATTCAAAGCGGGGTAGCCCAGATTTGACAGCATCTCTTCCCCCGCATACTCCCGTACTTATTCATGAAGTTTTAGAAGTTTTTGAGGGAGTAGAGGAGGGTGTGATTGTTGATTGCACGCTTGGTTTTGGCGGGCATTCAGAAGCTCTTTTGAGACACAAACCTCATATCAAAATTATAGGGATTGATAAAGATGCTCAAGCAAGAGAATACGCTTCTAAAAGATTAGAAATTTTTGGAGATCGTTTTAGCTGTGTGGCCGGAAGTTTTGGGGAAAAGTTTGAGGAAATTTTACAAACCTATGGAGAGGATATTTCGGGCGTACTTGCAGATATTGGTGTGAGTTCCTTGCAACTTGATGATCCACAGAGAGGTTTTGGATTTCATGCGAATAATCTAGACATGCGAATGGATATGGATGCTTATTTGAATGCCAGAATAGTTATCAATCAGTATTCTATTTATGAACTGGAAAGAATTTTTAAGGAATATGGTGAGATTAAAGAATACAAAAAGATGGCATCTCTTATCGTCCATAGACGCCAAAAAGAACCATTTGTAAGTGCTAATGATTTGAGCAATTTTTTACAAAAACATTTTAGAGGCTCTCATATTCACCCGGCTACCCTAGCCTTCCAAGCAATTCGAATTGAAGTAAATGATGAACTGGGAGAACTGAAAAAACTTTTGGAGAGTGCGAGCAGGCTTAAAAAAGCAGTTTTTGGTATCATTTCTTTTCATTCCCTAGAAGATAGAATGGTGAAAAATACATTTAAACAATGGACAAAATCTTGTATTTGTGAGTCTCATGTATATAAATGTGAATGTGGGAATAATCATTCAAAAGGTGCTATAATCACAAAAAAACCTCTTGTCGCCAAAGAAGAGGAAAATAGACACAACAGAAGGGCTAGAAGTGCAAAACTTCGATCATTTACATTTAAAGACTGAACCCCCAAAAGAGTTTCAGCGAATTCATGAAGACGAAAAAGAAGAATTACTTGCTGAAGATAGCAATAAAGGGCTTCATATCAATGCCTTATTTATGGCTTATGTTATTTTAATATTTTCATTAGTGATTTTGATTCCAAAAATTTATCTTGCCAGTAGTATTTATTATATTAGTCGAGATATTACCAAACTTCAAACACAAGAAAACTTACTTACAGCAGAGAATAATCGGCTTTTGCGTGAGCTTGAGGATATCAAGTTTAAGTATTTGATGATGAATTTAGATTGATAAAATTATCTGAACTAAAAATACCAAAAATAGATATTTTAGTTATTATCAAATTAAAGATAATTTTTCAAAAATCATAACTTTAAGAATAATGAAAATTATTTATCAATCAATGCCATATTAAGGTAATTATTGTCCAACAAAAACCTTCTCTATCACGCCAAGATTGTCTTACATAAAAAATTAATTTTTGAGAAAGAATTATTTTTGATCCTAAATTTATCAGGGTTTTTTGAACTCATTTATTTCAAAATCATTTCTAAAAAAGAATGCATCCCCATCAAGAGGCTTCAAAAAAAATCACTCATTGATGTTCCTCAGCAATAATCCTATGGTATTCCTTGATAACTGATTGGGTAAAATTTTGACAATTATTACTCCATGCCTTATAGTTGCTATTTAAAAAAATGGTTTCACATTATCTAATGCTCTTCTCATGAGTGCATCATCATAATGGATACCATCAGCGGGTTCATAAAATAATTTTATTTTCATCTGTCTCTTTTTCTTCTTCTAAGGAATTGGATAAATTTGGTTGTTTGGAGGATGATATTGAGAATAGAAAGGAAAGTATAAATATAAAAAAATCCTATTCCTAACATCATGAGAAAATAAAAAACTCCTGAATCCAGCTTATAAAAAAGATTGAAGATCATAAAAAACAATACCGGACAAGAAAAAGAGGTTGTAATGAGAAAAATCTTATCATTGAAGCTCAAAGATCTCTTCTTCAATATAGTGAATAAAAAAATCATAAAAAAGATAAGAATGCTTATCATGCCAAAAACTATAGGAAAATGAAGTGTTCTACTCCAACTTAAATTGTTTAAAATATAAAAAATATAAGCAGGATAGAAACAGATAAATAGAAACAGATAAATACTCATTAATAGGTTGATTTTAAAAGAAAAACAGCTTCTGTTTTCAAGATAAAAGACACCAGCCATCAATACCAGATTGATGATACCAATAAATAGCAGAATAAACAATAAAATATTGAGTATTTCTAAATCCAAAAATATTTTGATAAAACTTTCCATTATTTCTTTTTCCTTTCATCAATAGCTTTTTTGAGGATTTTAATTGTAGTAGGGTTTTTGAATTCAGTGTGGTTAGGAGCAAGATATTTCGATGGATTTTTAAGCATATATAATTTATACGGATAATCTTGATCTATTTTTACATTAATACCATTGGGTTCGTTAGCAAGTTGAGAAGGTAATGGAAAATGCACATACGGAAAAGTCTTGTCTATCCCTCCAAAATATCCTTGCACAGCAGTATCATGCACATTATATACATTATAAAATTCTTCTACATGAGGGTTCATCACATAATCTTTTCTATTGGGGGTAGCTATATTGATAATAAGAGGCTTTTTACCTGTATTATAATCATAAAGATTGCTCATAATTTTAGCTACATTCCCTCCATGAGAATGTGTTACAATGATGAGAGGTTCATTGGGAGCATATTCATAGGGTTGATTGATCTGATTAAGCAAATCTCCGGCAGCTTTTCTTCTACTGGCATCATCATTATTTCCAGACCATGCAAAATCTTCTTGATTAGGATCATCAAAAGCTTGGGCAAGACTTTGTCTAAATATTGGAGAAAAAGCTGTTATAGGATCACTGGAAGTTCCATGAACCAAGATTGTTCGCTCTTCCCTATCCTCTTGTTTTACTCCAAAGGCCAGCTTGGCATTTTGTTCTAAAATAGAGTTAAAATCAGGTTTGTTTGCACCATAAGCATCAAAGCCGATATTCTGACTTTGATTCTCATACCATTGTAAGGAAGTAATAGGTTGGGTAGAGTTATTGCTATTACCAAATCCATCAGGATTGCTAAAGTGCGTTAGATTACCCTCATTATGAGATTGATTTTGTCTTGGTAGAGGTTTGAAATCCAAAGCATTGAGCAAGCCGTAAGAAAAGGTTGCATAATTCCCGGCATTTTGGGCAATAGCTTCTTTGGAGGTGAGTTGGTGAGTGATTTCATGCCCTAAAGTCGTGATAAAAGTCCGGGTATCATTGAATGTATCATAAGCTCCATTGAGATAAATGTGATGATTTTTTGTATCATAAAATCCTGTGAGTTTATCTTCGGGATTATAGTACAAATAGGTAGATTCTCTTCGATTTTGTGGGAGGGCTTGAGTGATTTGTGTGATATCTTGACCTTTGGGTAGTTGGTTGAGAGTATCTTGGTTGAGTTGGTTAATGGTTGCCATCACTTGTTGGTTGGCTTGATATTGGGTAGGGAGATCGGTGAGTTTGAGATTAGGGTTAGAGAGTATGGTATAAGTGCTTACAATGGGGTTGATGATAAAAGTAGTGTTTGTAGCATTTATAGCTTTGGCTGTGTTAGAAGGGAGTGAGGAAATATTTTCTAAGATTTCTTTTCTTCCATTTTGAGAGAAGATTCTATTATCTATGTCCAGATGACCTTGGAGGACTCCTGTGATTTGATTTTTAGACACAATAGAGAGTTGGTGGATGTCTCTGTTGATAGAAGAAAGAGGATTGAGATGGCTTGGATTTTTGATAACAGAGAGCATATTTACAGCAGAGCCGAAAAAGGTCTTGGGTGAATCTACAGAAAAATTGATCTTGGAGATATTCTGAGTATCATTGATATTATTGAAGCGATTGGATTGGTTAGATGGTTGGAGCGGAAGGGGATTTTGTGTTTCTTGATAATTCAAAGTTTTGATTTCTATCTCTCCTTCCCCAAGTGTTGCTAAAGCCCTCCCTTCACTTTGGTGTCCTTGATGAGAGAGTCCTATTTGAGTATGGGAGTGTGCAAGGTTGTCTTGGGGTGTGGAGATTCCTATATGGAAGCCTTTAGCACCCTTGATATCTTTGGTGTTAATATCTTGATAACTCAATGTATTGGTAGAGAGTTTGAGTTGTTTTGAATCTGAGAAGAGATAGCCTCCCTCTAAATTTGTCTTCTCTTGAATAGTTACAAAGAGATGATTAGCTGTGTGGATTCCTGAGAGTTGGTTAAAAAATAGGGCATCTTGCTTGCTTTGGGAAGTAGAAATATCCCCTTGAATATTCCCACTCCCATAGCCCACTCCCCATCCTCCCTCTTTTGTATGGGTATAAGTCATATCCAATCTTGAGGCAATAGAGAGATTTTTTGCTTGTATCTGAGCATTTTGAGAATCAAGATTAGATCCCTCAAGACGGATATCTCCGGGAGTAAGCAAAGAGATTCCGGAAGCGCTGAGTTGGGTATTATTTTGGGATGATTTCTCAAATACCTCCTCATTTCCCCCTTTAGAAACATTCAGTACAAAACCATTGCCCCCATAACTAGTTTGAGAGCTTGTATATTGGCTTTTGGTCGTGCTTTCATAGGTATTGGTGCTTGAGAGTAGAGAAATATGATGATTGGCTTGATAGCTTAGCTTGCCTTTTGCAATAGCGCTTGATCCAATTTGAGTGATAGAATCTCTTGCTTGCAAAAAGATATTCCCCCCTGCTTTTAAAACAGAAGGGCTAAAGGTTGTGATTTTTTCTTGGGTATGGGAATCATGGGCAGAAATTCTTGTAGAGATTGAAGCATAAAACCCTGTTGCAGCAGTGCTTGCAATGGATGCTAGCGAAGAGCTAAGCCCCAAAGTGGCACTCTCTACATTCCCAAGACTAAAGACCAGGTTATATTTGGCTTCTTCTAAAGCTTGTTCACTTGCCAGCCCTTGTTCATAAAGTTTTTGAATTTGATTTAAATTTTGAGTTTGTTTTTTTATATTTTTGCTTGCTTGGGCAAGATCTTGTGCAGTAAAATAGGTATCTACATAAGCATTCCCTATATCTAGAGATACACGAAGCTCCCCTTTGAGTGCATCTTTTGAGTGAGAAGTTTCATTGCGTGCCCCTAAGATGTTGGTATTATCTGCTAATAAATTGATGTCCTTGCCTGCATCTATTGAAGATCCTTCAATGATAATATGAGATGGATTGGTTTGATTTATTCGGTTAGCTTGAGTCATTCCAAAAGAATCTTGGGCTTGCCCTGCTTGGAGAGTGAGGTTGCCTAAAACATTCAGATGAGAGCCTATGGCTTGAGTTTGATTGGAATTATCATTGCTTTGGCTTATTGCATAAGAAGCCCCCAGAGAAAACTTTCTTTTGAATTCAAGATCAACCCCATCAAAATCTCTTTTACTTTCAAAACTGCTTGTGCGCTTTGAATTTGAAGCACTTAGGATATAGATATTGCCTTTTGCAAGGATAGAGGCATCTTCAGAAATATCCATATTTGAAGCTAGGATATTTACATTTTGTTTTGCTTGAATATGGAGTTTTTTAGCGCTCAAATGGCTTGAAAATTGCGCAATCTCCTTTTGGGTATGACCTTGTTGGTGATCAAGTAGTCCAAACCAAGACTTTTCAGAAGAAGAAGCCTCTTGGGTAAGTCTATCTTGCGCACTTCCAATGATAATATTTCCTTGAGAGTGAAGTTGCATTTGCGTCTCTGCATGCAAAGAAGCTCCCGGAAGAGTCAAGTTTCCTCCGGAATGAATAGAGATGTTATGAGCGCTGAGTTGAGAATGGACATGCTTGAGAGAAGAGGTTTTATGAGCATCTTTGTTTTTTCCAAATTCAAAACCCAAAATACTCTCATTCTGAGTACGTCTTGATGAAAAATATTGCTTATGGGAGAGGGCGGTATGTAGATAATCTTTTTGAGTGCTGATATCTAAATCCTTGCTTGCTTGGAAATTGCTCCCCTCTGAAAAAATAGAGCCTCTTGCTTGCACAAAGATATTTTCTCCAACAAAAGTATTGCCTTTTTGTTCAAAAGATCCCAACTCATAGCTCTCATGGATCTCCTTAGAAACAAAAAACCCTTCTTCTTGGGTAAAATATTCATAATCAGCTTGGGAAGAATCCTCAGAGGCTTGTAAATAAATCTCTCCTAAAGAAGAGAGCACGACATCTCTATAGGCTTTGAGGGAGGTTTGGGTAAGCCATAAAGAATCGCCGGCTTTTAACTCAATACTCTCCCCTTGAAGATTTGCCCCCAGATTGATCTTGAAAGTTTCTTTTTTATAAGTATCTTCATAAAAGTTACTTGATTCTTGAGTATCTGAAGAAATGCGCTGGCCGGTTATCCCTAAGTGATTTTTGGCATGAATATTGACATGTCCCATATCTATGCTTTCTTTGGCTGTGATGCTAATGTCTTTTCCCTTAAGACCGGCAACTTTTGAAAAATCTTTTTTCTTCCGGATATAGGAGGCAGACTCACTTGGTTCTTCCGTAGAATACATAGAGGAAAATACAGAAATATTTTTAGCCTCCAAGGTGAGGTTCTCTGAAGCAATATCCCCGCTATGGCTAAGCTTGCCATCAGAGCTTAGCCTAAGATCAGAGGCTTTGATAAGCCCTCTATTGCTAAGAATGTCTTTGGAATAAATAAAAGCATTTTTGGCTTGGATAAAAGAATTATTTTCAAAAGAGTAGCTAAAAACATCTAATTTTGTTGCCAAAATACCCTTAGCTTGCCCCTTAGCTAAAAAATTATCAAAAAATATGATTTCTTGAGTTGTATTTTGAAGGGCTTGTTTGTTTGCAAGATGTGATTTGTCATATTCAGAGAGTCTTTGATTTAATAAATTTATTCCCAAAATATCTTTAAAATAAGAAGAATGATAAAAATCAGAGGTTTGGATACCTAAATGATCTAAAAATACTTTTTGGGCTTCTTGAGTTCTGGAGACAAAATGCTCTTGGAGATAATGCGAATTCAAAAAATCTCCCCTATGGATTATTTTGTTTTTGTTTTCATTAAAAGAGACTAAAAGGGGATGATTTCTATAAATATCCACATTTTCATAAGGATAAAAAGAAAGTGTCTCAAAGATCAAAGGCTGCAAGGATTGGTTTTTTACATTAGCAACAGTATTGATTTTATTGATTTGAGGATTGCCGGAGTTATTATCTTCCGGAGAAGTCTCAGGAGAAGAGGACAACTCCAAGATCGTTGAAGATGAAATAAATTCAGCTTCAAAGTAGTTAGGAGGAAGGGTTGTATTTTCAAGGATTACATCTTTGATTGCGTTTTTGGGATTATTTTCTTGGGAATCTATAGGTTGGAGGGCTAAAGCACTTTGGGTATCTTGTGCAAGCAACAAGGGATTTTCATAAGGTTTTATACGAACAAAACGATTGCTCAAAGAATGGGAGAAAATATCTTCCAGTGAGGGAAATCGGAGTTCTTTATCCAATATGGATGATCGATAGTAGTCATCAAAAATCTTAAAAAATTTTTGATAATAATTTTTTTTAGTGTTTGAAAAACAAAATGGTTGCCAATTACATGTGTCATATGTATATTTGTATTGATAATACTTTGCCTCCCTACCTTTGTCAATGGTGACCTCTTTAGCTTCCGGAAGGGTATTTTGGATATTTTGGATATCCAAGACACTCACAGGAGCAAAGAGGATGCCATTTTGATTCTCCATGGCTTGAGCATGTAAGGACAAAATACCCCCACTCCCGATAGCAGAAGGTCTATAAGTAGCCGTGTCTAATTTATCTTGGTAAATAAAGCGATCAAAATCTTTGTCCCCATCTTTTAAATAACGCGAAGCGCTAGGACGACGTTTATACCTGTTGCGCTCATAGTTACCCCAATCCCCTATTTTAATATGTTCTTGAGAGATGAGTTCTCTTTGAGTGCTTACATATGCAATATTCCTCAGCGTATCTGCATGGATATTCAAGTTTTCTTTGGCATAAATAAACCCGTATTCATTGCTAAATTCTTTGGCTTGCATAGAAATAGTATTCCCCAATATCAAAGCATTATTTTCATTTTTGATCCTCTCAACCATGAGAGAAATATTTTTGGCTTCCAAGAGCGCTTGAGTGTTGTTAAAATATTTGGAAATGATATTAAGATCTTCTTTAGCCATCAAAATCCCTTGATTTTCAAAAAGAGAATCAACACTCACAGAGAGATTCTTGTTGGCTTTGAGAAAAGAAGTATTATGCAGGCTTTTGGCTTGGATATCCAGATTGCCAAAAGCATAAAATCCCCCTATGAATTCTCCGGAAATAAGAGATTTATCTGATGTTTTATCCGGCATGGAGGGAGAGGGGGGATCATTAAAATCGTTTGATTCCAAAGAAGATCTTCTCTCATAGGTATCCAAAGAAATAGGCTTAGAAGCTCCGGCTATTTCTAAATGCCCTCTTCCATCAATATAAAACCCACCATCTCCATCTTTTGTGGAAGGGAATGTAGCCATTATTCCAAAATTTTGAATCTTTGTATCCAAATCAGAAGCAACCAAATAAATAGATTGTGCCCACGCCCCGCCAAGATAAGCCACATCAAGAGCAAGTTTTGAGGAGGGGATGCCTTCTTGCTTCAAGGGTTGCCACAATAATAAAGCTCCTTTTGTATCCAAACTCACTTTTGATGAA
This sequence comes from Helicobacter sp. 11S03491-1, assembly GCF_002272835.1. Lineage (NCBI taxonomy): Bacteria > Pseudomonadati > Campylobacterota > Epsilonproteobacteria > Campylobacterales > Helicobacteraceae > Helicobacter > Helicobacter sp. 11S03491-1. The sequence goes on along the minus strand of NZ_MLAO01000015.1, from coordinate 562 downwards.
CCCAAAATTATATTGAGATGGTTGGCATAAAGATGTTGGGCGATACTCAAAGATTTTGCTAAAATATTGACAGAAGCGATATTGCTTGCATTCAAAGAATCAATATTGATATGCCCTCTTTGAATGCGAAGGGCTAAATTTTCATCTAATGAATCCGGAAGAACTCTTTGGGAAATACCATCTGAGAGATTGGATAGATTTGACATGCTTAAGTCTTGAAGATGCCTGATTTCTTGAGCATCAATAAGTCCTGTAGCCAAACTCAAAGAAGAAACATTGATAAAACCACAACCCCTACAAGTAATACCATTGGGATTGGCAATAAGCAATCCTGCCCTCCCCCCAGCTATTTCTATAGTCCCTAAAAGTTGGCTGGAACGTGTAGAAGTTACTTGATTGAGGATAAAAGAAGCCTCTTGTTGGAGAAGATTGGGATTAGAACCAATAAACCCTCCTAATTGAGTAGGGGTGATGCTTTGGATAGAATTATTGAGTATCAATCCCTTTGTATTGACATTAAAATCAAGATAATAGTTATTGGAAATACCTTTTGGGTTAGGGG
>NZ_MLAO01000014.1 GCF_002272835.1 Helicobacter sp. 11S03491-1 | reverse complement strand
ATACAAATCACTCAATTACAGACCCCAAGTCAATCAAACCCAAAAAGCAAGACCTAAAAATGTATTTAAACCTTATGAATCAATCCCATCCCCAAAGAGTGATAGTTTTTATCAGAATAATCATTATGACCCTAAAACCATCGACAAAAAAGATTTGATTGAAAAAAAAGAAAAACAAAAAAAACTCCAAGAAGAGCAAAACAAAAAACAAAAATACCAACTTCAAATAAAATCTCATCCTAAATGGCAAAGTATGCGTCCTGCAAGAAAAATACAATAAAATCAAAGTAAGATAGAGTAAGAGATAAGGATAGGAGAAAATTAAAGCAGGTTGATATGAGTCAAGCACTTTGAATCTTACGCGTTATAGAATATTAACTAGAGTATTTTAAATACCAATAACTCTAGGAGAAACAATGACTTCAAAACAACAAAGTTTATCAAGACGGGATTTTATTAAGGCAGCAGCCATAGCTTCTGCAGCATCTAGCGTAGGGATAGCAATTCCAAATATGCTTCATGCTCAAGCAGATATAGCACAAAAAGATTGGAAATGGGATAAGGCAACTTGTAGATTTTGTGGAACAGGTTGTGGGATTATGGTAGCTACAAAAGATAAGAAAATTGTGGCTGTCAAAGGAGATCCTAAAGCTCCGGTAAATCGGGGATTGAATTGCATAAAAGGATATTTTTGTGCCAAAATCATGTATGGAGCTGATCGCTTAAATCAACCTCTTATGCGTATGAATACAAAAGGTGAATTTGACAAAAAAGGAAATTTTGCCCCTATTAGTTGGCAGAGAGCCTTTGATGAGATGGAAAAGCAATTTAGGAAGACTTATAATGCTTATGGACCCGCAGGAGTAGCATTAATGGCAAGTGGTCAATACACGATTCCTGAGGGTTATGCGTCTTTAAAATTAATGAAAGCAGGTTTTAGAAGTAATAATATTGATCCAAATGCCAGACATTGTATGGCGAGTGCAGTAATTGGGTTCATGCAGACTTTTGGGATTGATGAACCTGCGGGTTGCTATGATGATATTGAACTAACCGATACTGTAATTACTTGGGGAGCGAATATGGCAGAAATGCACCCCATTCTTTGGAGTCGCGTTACCGATAGGAAACTCAGTGATGCCTCAAAAGTAAGGCTTGTTAATTTAACTACTTTCACTAATCGAACTTCAGATTTGGCAGATATTGAGATTGTATTCAGACCATCTACAGATTTGGCTATTTGGAATTATATTGCTAGAGAAATCGTTTATAATCACCCTGAGGCGATTGATAATGAATTTGTTAAACAAAATTGTGTTTTTAGCACCGGGTTTGTCAATATTGGCTATGGAATGAGAAATGATCCTAATCACAAAGGTTTCAATTCCAAAGAGAAAGAAATTGTAGCCAAAGAAGTTTCAAAAGCAGTGAGTGAAAATGAAGCTATTGCATTACAATATCTGGGTCTCAAAGCCGGGGAACAAATGAAAATGGATGCTTCAAAAGCAGATGCTCATTGGGAAATTAGTTTTGATGAATTTAAAAAGGCTTTAGAACCTTATACTCTGGATTTTGTTGCCAAACTTGCTAAGGGTAATGAAGATGAAGATTTAGCAAGCTTTAAAAAGAAACTTCAAGATCTTGCAAATTTATATATTGAAAAAAATCGCAAAGTTGTGAGTTTCTGGACAATGGGATTTAATCAACACCAAAGAGGTTCTTGGGTAAATGAACAAAGTTATATGGTACATATGCTTCTTGGCAAACAAGCTAAACCCGGAAATGGAGCTTTTTCTTTGACAGGACAACCAAGCGCTTGTGGGACTGCAAGAGAAGTAGGGACTTTTGCGCATCGTTTGCCTGCAGATATGGTTGTTACCAATCCAAAACATCGCGAAATTGCTGAAAAAATTTGGCATTTGCCACAGGGTACTATCAATCCAAAGCCGGGTTCTCCTTATCTTACAATGATGAGAGATTTGGAAGATGGCAAGATTAAGTGGCTTTGGGTGGCAGTCAATAATCCTTGGCAAAATACTGCCAATGCTAATCATTGGATAAAGGCTGCTAGAGAAATGGATAATTTTATTATTGTGAGTGATTGTTATCCGGGCATTTCTGCCAAAGTAGCTGATTTGATTTTGCCTACTGCAATGATTTATGAAAAATGGGGTGCTTATGGAAATGCAGAGCGGAGATCACAGCATTGGAAACAACAAGTTCTTCCACAAGGAAATGCGATGAGTGATACATGGCAGATTCTAGAATTTGCTAAGCGATTTAAACTTAAAGATGTTTGGAATAAAGAATATAAAGATCTTGGTATGCAACCGGTCTTAGATGAGGCAAAAAGTATGGGATATACTCCGAATACAACACTTTTTGAAGTGCTTTTTGCTAACGAAGATGCCAAAAAGTTTAGTATCCAAGAGCCTTTGCTTCAAAATGGAGCTTTGAATTCTGAAGTATTTGGAGATGAAAGAAATGTTTTGGGTTCTGATGGTAAGCCTTTTTCCGGGTATGGATTTTTTATTCAGAAATATCTTTGGGAAGAGTATCGTAAATTTGGAATTGGACATGGACATGATTTAGCTATGTTTGATGTTTATCATAAGGTTAGAGGGTTAAAATGGCCTGTAGTAGATGGAAAAGAAACACCCTGGAGATTTAATGCCAAATACGATCCTTATGCAAGAAAATATGGTGATGGAAAAGAAATTGTTTTTTATGGGCACAAAGATGCTTCTATGCTAAAGGGTGATTTATTCAAGCCTTCAGAGCAAAAAGTTTCTATTAAAAATAAAGCAAAAATATTTTTCCGTCCTTATATGGATCCTTGTGAAATGCCGGATTCTGAATATCCAATGTGGCTTGCTACGGGTAGGGTGTTAGAGCATTGGCATAGTGGGACAATGACAATGAGAGTTCCGGAGCTTTATCGTGCAATGCCTGAGGCTTTGTGTTATATGAATCCCGATGATGCAAGTAAAAATGGATTTAAACAAGATGAAGTAATTTGGGTAGAGAGTAGAAGAGGAAAAGTAAAAGCAAGGATTGATACAAGAGGCAGGAATAAACCTCCAAAAGGACTTGTTTATATCCCTTGGTTTGATGAAAATGTTTATATCAATAAAGTCTGTTTAGACGCAACTTGTCCATTATCAAAGCAGACAGATTTTAAAAAATGTGCTGTTAAAGTCTATAAAGCCTAAGAGTTTGCAATGAAAAAAGGCTTTGATTTAAGCAGACGCAAAAATCTTGTCAAAATATTTCAGACTGCCGGAATGATAGCAGTAGGGGGATTGGTGTGGAGCGCATATGTTCATGAGGCGAAAGCATCCGCACCTTTTTTACTTCCTCCGGGAGCTAGGCAAAAAGATGAGTTTTTAAAAAGCTGCATTAAGTGTGGCATGTGCGTAGAAGCTTGTCCTTATTATACTCTGAAGCTTGCGCAGCCTCAAGATGGTATTGTTGTGGGTATTCCATATTTTACTCCACGAGAAATACCTTGCTATATGTGTGAGGATATTCCTTGTTTGAAGGCTTGTCCTAGTGGTGCTTTGGATAAAAATCTTCTTAAAGATGGAGATAGTCTCAATATTAATCAAGCAAGAATGGGTGTAGCCATCATTGATACAAAACATTGTATTGCCTATGGGGGTATTCAATGTGATGCGTGCTACCGTGCCTGTCCTTTGATAGATAAGGCTTTGTATTTGGAATATAAAAGAAATAAAAATACACATAAGCACGCCTTATTGCTTCCGATGGTAGATAATGGCATTTGTACCGGATGTGGCAAATGTGAGCAAGCATGTATAACTCAGGTTGCATCTATTAGGGTTTTGCCCCATGAGTTTGTGCTTGGAAAAACAGCGCCGGGCTATATTCAGACATGGGTAGAAGATGAAAATAGACATACCCCTATAAACATCAAAAGATCCTCGGATAATCCGACAGATTATCTCAATAATGGGGGATTGTGATGGTTAAATATAGATTTTTGATTCTTAGACGTATTTTTCAGATTGGGATTTTGATTTTATTTTTTTTAGGTAATGCTTCGTGGATATCAGTGTTAGGGAAGTCTCACATAGTTTATCAAGGCAATATCGGCGGCTTTGATTATGAGGGTAAAAATTTAGCCATAGGAAAAACAAAAACAACTTTTTTACCTATTTTGCAGGGAAATTTAAGTAGTTCTAAAATCTTTGGAGTCATTCCAATGAGTGATCCTCTTGGAGCATTGGAGTTGATTTTGGCAGGAGGGGTTTTGGCATGGGATATTTATCTGGGATTGCTTCTTGTGATCGTTGTTTATGGGGTATTTTTTGGAAGGGCTTATTGTAGTTATGTTTGCCCTTTGAATTTGGCAACAGATTTGGCAGGTTATCTTAGAAGAATCACGGGTTTGAGTTATTTGCCCAAGCAAATTCAATTAAATCGAAATGCTAAATATGGTGTTTTATTTTTAAGTTTGTTGCTTAGTTTTGTCTTTGGTGTAGCTGTTTTTGAAATGATAAACCCTATTGGAATGCTTTATCGGGGTATTGTTTTTGGAATGGGAATAGGGTTTTTGGGCGTGTTGGTGGTTTTTTTGTTTGATTTATTGTTGTTAAAAAATGGATTTTGTGGGCACATTTGTCCGGTAGGAGCTATTTTTAGCTTGATTGGCAAGTATAGTATTTGGCGTGTGAAATATGATTTTGATAAATGCACACGATGTATGAAATGTGTGCAGGTATGTTCAGAAAATCAAGTATTGCATATGGTAGGCAAACACAGCAGTGCTGTCGCTGATATGGCTTGTATTAAATGTGGCAGATGTATTGAAGTGTGTGATGATAAAGCATTGCAGTATGGAATAGTTAATTTAATTAAAAGGAGATAATAATGAAGTTTAAAATATTAGGATTGATTGTGGTAGCAGGGTTGATGGTAGCTTGTTCATCAGATACACAAGAAGAAGTAAATGAAGTGAGTGCTCAAGACTTAGGGCTTAGAAAAGCTCCTGTTTCTGATGAAAAAGATGTTTCACTCAGCGATTATCAATACAGTACATCGCCTGCCGGAGAGAGTCAAAAAATTGAGCGTTCTTATGAAAATGCCCCTCCACTTATCCCACATGATACAGAGGGGATGTTAGATATTACTCAGGATAATAATATGTGTTTGGGCTGTCATGCTCCTGATGTAGCACAATCAGTTGGAGCAACTCCTGTGCCCAAATCTCATACCTATGATTTGAGAAATCACCATGCAATCAAAGATGGCATAGCCCAAAGTCGTTATAATTGCACCCAATGCCACGTGCCTCAAGCAAATGCTAAGCCTTTGGTAAAAAATAATTTTACACCTGTATTTAAGTCCGAAAGAGCTAAATCAAGATCTAATTTGCTTGATGTGATTAATGAAGGAGTCAAATAGAGTGCTCTTTAAAAAAACTTCCAAAAAAACTTCTTGGAGGGAAGTATTTATTCCAAAAACTCCTAATGTCCTCTTTCTTCCTTATGAGAAAAATTCTAGTGAATTTTGCGCACAATGTGAAGGTGAATGTGTGAGTGTATGTGAAGAAAAAATCATTATAAAACAAAAAGGTGCTATACCTTATTTGGATTTTCAATCAAACGGTTGTATTTTTTGTAAAAAATGCGCTCAAATTTGTGAAGAATATCACGAAGAAGAGGGAGTTTTGGATTCTTCTTTGGAAGATAAGATTTTAGGAAGGGCAGAGATTATGGAATTATCTTGTTTTGCATATCAAGGGGTTATTTGTTCTTCATGCAAAGATATTTGTAATGGTTCTATAAAATTTGCAGGTATGTTTTACCCGCATGTCTTGGAGACTTGCACAGGTTGTGGGTTGTGTATTTCCAGATGCCCACAAGGAAGTATTCAGGTAATAGCCCTAAAAGATAAAAAAAGTTAGAATTTGGAGAAAAATAATGAATATTTCAAGTATTATTATTAAAGTAGATTCAAAGTATTGGGATAAGGTTATGATGGCATTAGGGTGTATTGATGGAGTAGAGGTATCCTTATGTGATCTAAAAGTTGCTACTATCATTGCTGTAATTAGTGCCCAAGATGTTGGCAAAGAGATTGAGAGTTTGCAAAAAATAGAACAAATTCAAGGAGTATTGAGCGCTAAAATGCACTATAGCTATTCCGAAGAGGAATTTGAAAAGCCATTGCAACCACATCAACTGGCACAAAAAATTGAAAATATTGATGCCAAAAACGTCCGCTATAGAGGGAGCATTAGTTCTTGGCTGGAAAAAAAATAATCTAGAAGCGATAAGTATAGTTAAGATGCACAGAGGGATATACAGTCAAAAATCCATATTCATAGCCCACTGAAGCTTTTGAAGTTTTTGGATCGACGCTTGTGTTTTTTGTAGCGCCATTAGCGACATAAGAATCTGAACCAAACGTATTAAAAGGAATTTTGAGCCCAAATTCAATTTGAGAATGGGTGAAATAATAATGAGTCCCCAGATTGAGATAAGTGCCCGTGCCAAAAAGAGAATTTTTTGCTTCAGTAATTTTATCCCCGAGAGGAGTTGTTGCTACATTTTTGGCTTTACCTCCAACATAATTAGCCAATTCATAACCAAAACCGGCTGAGAGACCTATGGCTGATTTATCAGAATTATAAAAATCATAAAGATAATCTACACTCACTCCATAACGCAGACCAAAATAACTGACACTCCCTGTATTAGAGATACTTATACCACTAGTGCTTGTGCCTCCTCCCCCACTAGTTGGGCTTATCATTGCTTTTTGATCGCCATTATAATTCCCCATAAGGAAGTGGATTGTTGCGCGCACTCCATGCTTAGGGGTGAAATAAAATTGATACCCGCCCTTAAGACCATAGTTAAAAGATGATCGTGATTGAGGACCAACAATAACTTCGCTAAGTTTTGCACCACTTGCACTGCTACTTGCAATTCCTGCAAGGTCGGGCAAATCGCTATAGTGGTAATTTGCCACACTCAAATCTAACCCTCCAAAAAATCCTGTTTTTGCTTTTTCATCCATACCCAAAGATAGACTTGCTATCAAAGAAACCATTGTAATGGAAGCATAAAATTTATTCATTGAATCTCCTTTAATTTTGACAATAATTAAGGACTGATTGTATTTATAAAAAGATATGTAAAAAATTAAACTTATAAAAATTTTAAAATATTTTAATATATATTTACTTTTTGTAACATATCATAAATTTGTCAAAATTTAATTTTTTGATAAAATCTATTTGACTTAAATATAGAATGAGATTTTAAGTGGGTTTTGATTTGTTATCAAGGTTTAGGTATTATTTTTGCTAGCAAAAGTCATTATAGATTGAGGAGTTTAAGAGCAAATGAGGTTTGTTGGATTAGCAATAGCAATTGTATTTTTGAGTGGTTGTTCAGTATGGAATATGTTTGAGGGTAAGATTGATCGCACCCATTGGCAGATAGAGAAAATTGTAGTAGATGGTAAAGAGTATCTCTCCCCTCAGTCTTTAAAGGCAGAAGCCATGAAAAATACAGAGTCTAAAGAAGAAGATCCCCAACAAGCCCAACAAGATGCAATACAAGCCATGACAGATACCCAAACCATACAGCCCTTGCTACCGGAAACAAATACTGCCCTCCCTGATTCTGCTGAAGAAGTTCAAAAACAATCTGATCCCAAAGATAACCAAAAGCAGTTTTTGGACATCAATGAGATCTCTACAATGATTTTTGATCAATCACAACATCGTATTTATGGGATTGCAGGGTGTAATAATTATTTTGCGAGTTATGCATGGAGAGATAGCCAACAACTTGAAGTGGGCAACACAGGAATGACAAGGAAACTATGTACTCCTGATGAGTTGATGAGTTTTGAATTCAGATTTATGAGGAATTTTAACGGGTTATTTCAAGTTACCAAAAATAAAACTTCAATGGTCCTGGATAATGGTAAAATGCAGATATATCTTCAATGAATACATTAAAGACTCTTGTTTGTTCTGAATTTCAACTGAAGGGTTCAAAATTTTTGGGGTTTTTGATTCCTTATGAATTGTTTGAAGAGAAGCTTAAGGAATTGAAAATCTCTCATCATAAAGCCACCCATTTTGTTTATGCTTATCGGATTTTAAATCAAGGACAAGTTCATGAGCGTTTCAGTGATGATGGCGAGCCAAAAGGGAGTTCAGGTATGCCTATCTTGAATGTGCTTAGAGGAGAAAATTTAATCAATATAGGGCTTATTGTGGTGCGGTATTTTGGAGGTATTCTTTTGGGAGTAGGGGGGTTAGTGCGGGCTTATACAAAAAGTGTGCTTTTATGTGTGGATTTAGCCAAAAAAACACAGGTATTCATTCCTTTTGAATTTTGTAAAACTATCAATTTAGAATGCGTTTATTCTTTGTCGGGAAGGTTGGAATATTTAGCAAAAAAATTTAAGATAGAGATCAAAAAGAAAGTTTTTTTACAAAAATCTGTAGAGATTGAATTATGTGGAGAAATTCAAAGTATTGAAGCGTTTTTGATAGTCTATGATCAAGATTTAAAATTCAGGAGCTAAAATGGAATTTTTGAGCACGTATTATTTGTGGATCAAGGCGATTCATGTCATTGGTTTTGTCTCATGGATGGCAATGCTTTTTTATCTGCCCAGATTGTTTGTTTATCATGCAGAAAATAAAGATAATCAAAGCTATATACGCATTGCAAAGATTCAAGAAAGGAAACTTTATTTATTTATTGGGCATCCTGCAATGATTGTTACAATTCTAACGGGTATTTTGATGGTTGGAATACAACCCCAATTATTTCAAACAGGAGGTTGGTTGCATGTAAAATTGTTATTCGTGGTGATTTTGTTGGTTTATCATTTTATGTGCGGGAGATATATAAAGGCTTTTGACAATGATGTTTGTCTTAGAAGCGGGAGATTTTTTAGAATTTTTAATGAAATCCCCACGTTATGTTTGATAGTGATTGTTATTTGTGCAGTTACTAAAGCATTTTAGGAGGAATAATGGCAAAATTATGGGGTGGGAGATTCAAAGAAGAAAGCAGTAATTTGTTGGATATGTTTAATGCTTCCATTGGCTTTGATCAAGAGCTTTGGGAACAAGATATTTTGGGATCTGTTACGCATGCAAAAATGCTTTTAAATATTGGTATTTTAAAAAAAGATGAATACGAGGCTATTCTTAGAGGGCTTGAACATATTAAGGATCAGATTCAAAAGGGTGAATTTGAATTTAAAATTGCTGATGAAGATATTCATATGGCCATTGAATCTGCTTTGATTGCTCTTATTGGAGAAGCAGGGAAAAAACTCCATACCGGCAGAAGTCGTAATGATCAAGTTGCCCTTGATTTTAGACTTTATGTTTTGGAATACAATCAAATCATAAGAACTAAAATATTAGAACTCATGGAGGCTATTCTTGGGATTGCTTGTGCGCATACACAGACAATTATGCCCGGTATGACACACCTCCAACATGCTCAACCTGTTAATTTAGGTTTTCATTTGGTTGCATGGTGTGCAAATTTTCAAAGAGATTATTGGCGTTTTAGTGATAGTTTTATTCGTAATAATTATTTACCTTTAGGTGTAGGGGCAATGGCAGGCACACCTTATGGAAATGATAGAGAAATGATGGCAAAGGAATTGGGATTTAGCGCTCCTACTTTAAATGCTATGGACACAGTGAGTGAAAGAGATTTTGCCCTGGATTTGCTCTATGATATTTCAATGCTTTTTATGCATATTTCCAGAATTGCTGAAGAGTTAGTGCTATGGAGTAGCTATGAATTTAAATTTATCACACTCTCAGATGCCTATTCTACAGGAAGTTCTATCATGCCACAGAAAAAGAATCCTGATGTCCCGGAGCTTTTGCGAGGAAAAAGCGGGAGAGTTTTTGGTAATTTGATAGCCTTGCTTACAGTAATGAAAGGCTTGCCATTAGCTTACAATAAAGATACTCAAGAAGACAAAGAGGGCGTGTTTGATAGTATAAAAACAACTTTAATTTCTTTGGATATTTTAAAAGCAGTGATTGCTACGATGAAAATTCATCCTGATAATATGTTAAAAATGGCAAAAATAGGGCATTTGACTGCAACAGATTTGGCAGATTTTTTGGTTTTTAAAAATCATCTTCCTTTCAGAGAAGCTCATCATATTACAGGAGTTATTGTCGCTTATGCAGAAAAAAAAGGTGTGGATATTAGCGAATTAGAAGAAGAAGAAATCCTCCAACTTACTTCTTTGGATTTGCATGGAGTCAAGAAAGTCTTAGATCTTAAAACCTCTATGAATGCCAGAAATAGCTTAGGAGGAACATCAAGCATGAGGACACAAGAACAAATCCAAATACTAAAAAAATGGATAAATGAGAAAAAGAATGGATAAACAAAAACAAATTATTGAAATGTTTAATCAAATTGCCCCTACTTATGATAGTGCTAATCGTATTTTGAGTTTGGGGATTGATATAAAATGGAGAAAGCAAGCTTGCAAAAAAGCTTTTGAATATATAGAAGATTTAAAAATACAAACTATACTTGATGTTGCTTGTGGAACCGGAGATATGATTTTGCATTGGCAAAAAAATGCGCATAAGTTTGGCAAATCGCTTGGAAAAATCATTGGCATTGATCCTTCCGGTGGGATGCTCCAAATTGCACAAGAAAAACTTAAAGATCAAATACAATCACATGAGATAGAGCTTTTTTTAGGAGAAGCAAAGAATCTTGATCCTATCCCATCAGAAAGTATAGATATTTTATCTATTGCTTATGGACTTAGGAATGTGGTGGATATTCAAGCAGCCTTAAGGGAATTTCAAAGAGTTTTGAAAAAGGGAGGAGTTTTGGTGATTCTTGAATTCACAAAAAAAAATAAAGAGAATTTTTTGGATAAAATAACAGGGTTTTATACGAAAAAGATTTTGCCTTTTGTGGGTGGCTTGGTATCGCATAATTACAAAGCTTATCGGTATTTACCCAATTCTATAGAAAGTTTCTTGAGTGTGGAAATGCTTCAAGAAGAGTTAAATAAAATCGGAGTAGATACAAAATTTATTAAAGGTTATAGCGCAAATATTTCAACCTTATTAATTGGAGTAAAACAATAAAATGAATGATAAAGTTTTTTTAAATAGTTTTTTAGCGCTTTCAGAGCCTATAACATGGGCTACTTTGGGAATTTTAGCTGTATGTTTTTATCTGTTGTGGATTTTGCAGAAAAAGAACTTTAGTTTTTCTATAAGGATGCTAATAGGTCTTTTTATGGGGCTTGGTTTTGGGATAGGACTCCAAAGTATTGCAGGCTATCCTTCATCAGACCAAATACACCATATTGCATGGCTTGTTGAAATTAAGGTTTGGTTTGGGCTTTTTGGAAAGGCTTTTGTAGGTTTTATCAAGATGCTTGTTATCCCTATTATCTTGTTTTCAATGATTAGGATTATTTTGCGTATTGATAATGGGATCAACTTGCGCGCATTGCTGAGTCGCTCAATTTTTTGGCTTTTATTCACCACGGCTATTGCAGCAAGCGTGGGGATTATTTTGGCATTAAATTTTGGTTTGGGAGAAAATTCCGGCGCTTATATTGGCGATAAACAAATTCGAGAAGTAAAAACATTTGTAGATGTTTTGCTTGGATTAATCCCTAGCAATCCTGTTGGAGCTATGAGTAGAGATAATATCATAGGGATTGTAATTTTGACCTTCTTTATTGGCTTTGGAGCCAGAGCGATTGCAAAGAAAAAAGAATTTGAAAAAATATCTAAAACTTTTGATGATTTGATTGAGGCAGGTTATCAAATTGTGATGATAATGACTTTGTTTGTAATTCGATTTATGCCTTACGCGGTTATATGTTTGATGGGTGGGACATTGATTTCTAACGGATTTGGGGCGATCAAAGATGCGATGCTGTTTGTAGGTTTGGTATATTTGGCGATGCTTATTATGTTTGGAGTACATCTTTTATTGATTATGTTCCATGGTTTGAATCCTTGGACTTATTTTAGAAAAACTTTAGATGTGCTTTTGCTTGCTTTTACAAGCAGATCTTCAATGGCAGTCCTACCTTTGACAATTTCAACCTTGTCCAATAAGCTTGGAGTAAATGCGGGCACAGCTAATTTTACTGCTTCTTTGGGCAGCACGGTTGGATTAAATGGATGTGCAGGGTATTTTCCGGCAATGACAGCAGTTTTTATTGCTAATATTGTGGGCGTGCCTGTCGATGTTAGTTTTGTGGTGATGGTTGTTGTAGTGGCAGTTTTGGGATCTTTGGGGATTGCGGGGATACCGGGTGTTGCTACAATGGCAACATCAATCATGCTTACAGGGATTGGATTTGGCGAATATTTTGGTTTATTAGCCATCGTGCTTGCAATTGATCCTATTCTTGATATGGCACGCACGTTAAGCAACGTATCCGGCGCGATGACTTCAGCAGTTTGCGCTGATAAAGAATTAGGGACATTGGATAAAAAAATTTACAATCACTAAAAAGGATTCTGTATCATGGAAGTCGTGGAAGAAATAAGTTTTGAAAAGAGGATTGATAAGATCAAAGATATTTTAAATAAGCTTAATGCTCAAAATCTTAATCTTAAAGAAGGTTTGAATCTCTATAAAGAGGGGATGACAGAACTCAAAGATGCTCAAAAAATGCTTGAAGATGCTCAAATACAATATCAAGAACTTCAATTGCATAATTTCCAAGATAAGGAATAAAAATGAATTTAGCCATTTTGCAACTCCCTACGCTTCCTCTAAAAGAAGAAAAGTTATCTACTTATTTGAAAGCTATCAAGAAAGGATCTGTAGTGGTGCTTGGAGAATATGTTTTGAATCTTTTTTTCCATGAGCTCAAAGATGCTCCTAGAGATATTGTTAATAAGACTACTGCAAATAAATTAACTCAATTAGCCAAGTTGGCTAAAAAATATGATTTGTATATCATTGCGCCGGTATTGTGTGGCGATGAAAAAAAAATTTATAAAAAAATTGCTATCATTGATGCCAAAACTACAGAATTCTATATGCAACAACGATTAATAGCCTATCCTCATTGGAATGAGGAAGCATTTTTTAATAATCCTAAAACAAAGACTTTTAAACTCCCTTATACATTTGAAAAAGACGGGATGAAGCTAGCAGTTTTGTTTGGCTTTGAGTTGCATTTTGATGAAATATGGCTTAAACTTAAAAATGCAGGCATAGATATAGTGCTTTTACCTACTGCCAGTACATTTGGTTCTAACCGGAGATGGAGAGACTTATCTAAAGCAAGGGCATTTTTTAATTCTTGTATGGTTGTACGGGTTAATCGGATTGGAGAATATACCCAAGAGGGCTATCAATGGAAATTTTATGGAGATAGTTTTATTGCCTTGCCCAATGGAAAGATTGAAGATAGTTTGGGTGATAAAGAAGAAGTTTTGTGTATGGAAATAGAAAAAGAACAAATTGAAGAGTTTGTAAAAGAGTGGAATTTCAGATGATTTTAGGTTTTGTTTGAAAATCTTGAAAATATTTGGGTATAATCCTGTTCCTTAATAAATATAATAAAATCACTGCTTCATTCTATCTACAAGGGAAATTATGTCAGCAAAAATCATTAATCAAGAGCTTGAAAGTTTATTTAAAGAATCTGAAAGTGGCTTTGTGTCTTATGAAAAGATTGCTCAAATTCTACAAAAAGCGCCTACAAATGCCCAGATTAAAAAAATCAAAGAACTTGCCCAAAAACAAAAAAGATCTCTTGTAAGCTCTTCAGAATTGGCAAAAAAACTCAATACAAGAGATGAGATTAAACTTGCTGAAGAAAAAAGAAAAGTCTTAGATGAAGAACTTGAAAATGAATTTGATTTCATGAAAGAAAGAGAGCTTTTGGAATGGAGTCGTAGCGATAGTCCTGTAAGGATGTATTTGAGAGAAATGGGGCAAATCCCACTTTTAACCAAAGAAGAAGAAATTGATCTCAGCAAACAAATTGAGTTAGGTGAAAATACCATTTTAGATGCTATTTGTTCTGTACCTTACTTGATTGATTTTATCTATGACTACAAAGAGGCTTTGATCAATCGCGAGAGACGCGTCAAGGAATTGTTTAAGAGTTTTGATGATGATGGAGAGGAAGATGAGGATGGGGGAGATGAGGAAGATGAGGATGGGGGAGATGAGGAAGATGAGGATGGGGGAGATGAGGAAGATAGTGAAAATAAAAAGCCTATCACAAAAAAAGATCAAAAGCGAGTAGAAAAAGTTTTAGAAAGTTTCAAAGCCTTGGATAAAGCAAAAAAAGATTGGTTAAAGGTGTTGGATATAACACCTAATCCCAAGGATGATGAGTTGATATATATTTTAACTCTAGCGCATAAAAAACAGGTTTTAAAAGATAGGTTGCTTGACTTGGGGCCTACAAGCAAACTTATCAATGAATTGGTTAAGGCTATGGAAAATACGCTTAAAAGTGGCGATGGTTTTGAAAGAGAGCTCAAAAGACTTGAGTATAAATTACCTTTGTTTAATGAAGTGCTGGTTGAAAATCATAAAAAAATCTTAGAAAATATTACAAATATGTCTCGAGATGATATTGCTGCGTCTGTTCCTGAAGCTACGATGGTAAGTGTGTATGTAGAGCTTAAAAAACTCTTTCAAACTAAAGAAGCCAGTGAGGAAGGATTTGATTTAGATCCTGAGAAACTCAAAGAGATTTTAGAACAAATCAAAAGAGGAAAATCTATCTCAGATAAGGCTAAAAATAAAATGGCAAAATCAAATCTTAGACTTGTGGTGAGTATTGCAAAACGATATACCAATAGAGGTTTGCCATTTTTAGATCTCATTCAAGAAGGAAATATTGGCTTAATGAAGGCTGTAGATAAATTTGAATATAAAAAAGGATTTAAATTTTCTACTTATGCCACATGGTGGATTCGTCAAGCAATATCAAGGGCAATAGCAGATCAGGCAAGAACTATTAGGATCCCTATTCATATGATTGAGACCATTAATCGTATCCATAAGATTATGCGTAAGCATGTCCAAGAAAATGGCAAAGAACCTGATGTTGAAATCATTGCTCAAGAAGTTGGCTTACCTGTAGATAAAGTAAAAAATGTTATCAAAATTACCAAAGAACCCATTAGCCTGGAAGCGCCTATTGGAAATGATGATGATGGTAAGTTTGGAGATTTTGTTGAAGACAAAAATTCAATGGGACCAATGGAATATATCATGAAAGAAGATCTTAAAGTCCAGATTGATGAGGTGCTTGATCAACTCAATGATCGAGAAAAAGCTGTGATTCGTATGCGTTTTGGATTGCTTGATGATGAAAGCGATCGGACATTAGAAGAAATTGGCAAAGAATTAAATGTAACAAGAGAACGTGTCAGACAAATAGAATCAAGCGCCATTAAGAAGCTCAAACATCCAAAAGTAGGTAGAAAACTCAAAAATTATATTGAAGAGTAAGAGTGAAAAAAATCTCTCAAATTTTTTCTTATTCTTTTTCCTATCATTGGATTATTTTTATTTTTTCTGTAGTTTTGGTAGGACTCTATAACGATAGTTTTTGGCTAAAAATTTATTCATATGCCATGAACAATGATGGTGATGGATTATTTTTTTTAGGCATTGTGTTTGTTAGCTATGTTTTTATCTTGGCTTTAGCCATAGAGCTTATTAGTTTAAAAATAAGCGCTAAGTGGATAATGAGTGTTTTATTTGTAATAGCAGGGCTAAGCCAATATTATATGAAATCCTATGATATTACAATCAATAAAATGATCATTACAAGTTTATTCCAAACCCATTTGTCTGAGGCAAAAGAATTTATTAGTGTGGGTTTAATAGGAGTATTGATTGGGTATATCCTTCTGCCTATTGGTTGTTTGTGGATAATTAGATTCAAGCCTATTTTATCTTTTGTCTATGGTTTTTATAATAAAATAAGTATTATAGGGTTCTATATAATTATGATTATAGGGATTTATTTTTGGCAAGGAGGCAATATTATTTTTGCTTTCAAGAGTTCTAAAATTATTATTTATACTCTTAATCCTATCGCGCCGATTCGATCCGGTATTGATTATGCATTAGATATTTCACAACCTAAACCGGAATTTACTCATGTGGGGCTTGATGCAAAGTTGGACAATTTTCATAAGAAAATTTTTGTTTTAGTAATTGGAGAGAGCGCCAGGGGGGCGAATTATTTTTTAAATGGTTATTCCAGAGATACAAATCCTTATACTAAGAAACTGGATTCTTTGGTAAATTTTACAAATTTTTATTCCTGTGGTGTTATTACAGCTATTTCAATCCCCTGTATGCTGACAAATTATACCCATCAAACTTATAAAAAAAGAGATCAATCTTTGTATATTGATAATATTTTAGATATTACCCAAAGAGTAGGGTATGAAACATACTGGATTAGCAACAATGGAGGTCCTTGCATAGGAGATGTGTGCGATCGCATTAAGCATATTAGTTACTATAATGACGGTCGCTTAGATGCTGCCATGCTTGAAGAAATTAAAAATACAATTAAGAATGCCCAAAACAATTCCTTTATTGTTGTTAATTTGCATGGCAGCCATGGAGCTAACTACTACAAAAGATATTCTAAAGATTTTGAAATTTTTACTCCTGTTTGTGAAAATCAAGAGCTTCAAAAATGCAAACAACAAGATATAGTAAATGCTTATGATAATTCCATTGTTTATACAGATTATTTTATTTATCAAATTGTTACAATGCTCAAGACAAAAAAGAATTTTTCTGTGGGCATGTGGTATTTAAGCGATCATGGAGAAAGTCTTGGAGAATATGGACAGTATATGCATGGAGGAATGCCTTATTTTCTTGCTCCGGATGTCCAAAAACACATTCCTTCAATGATTTGGTTTGGAGAGGGATTTGAAGAAGATTATAAAAAATCTGTTGCAAAAAAAGATAAACTATTGAATCAGGATTACTTATTCCATACGCTACTTCATCTATTGGATATTCAAACAAGCGCTTATCAAAAAAATCTGGATATTACTCAATAGTAAAATTTAAATTTAAGGAATTAATCTTTCTGATTCCTCATAATTGTAGGGATATCCAGTTCAGATTGCCTGAAATCTTCCCCCCCACTCACTATTTTAATTGCATCAAGAGAAATATTTCGTCTCATATAAAGAGGTTCTATTTCGTTTTGTTCCTTGGGGTGATTATCGACAATTTGTTTTTCAAATCCGGTAGCAATAATGGTTACTCTGATTTGATCAAGGGGCATATCCGGGATACTCCTTGTTCCAAATACAATATTAGCCTCTTCGTTGGCAGCTTCTTCAATCAATCCCATTGCTTCATTAATTTCAAGTAATGGATATTCCGGATTCATCTCAAAATTTACCAAAACACCCATAGCACCATTAATAGATAGATTATCAAACAAAGGAGATTCAATAGCATTTTTGACTGCTTCAAGCGCAGAACTCTCTCCGCTTGCTTCACCTGTTCCCATTAAAGCAAGTCCTTTATGATTCATGACTGTTCTTAAATCTGCAAAATCAACATTGATGTCATTTGCCCCATGATTAAGAATCACTCCGGAAATGCCATTAACAGCTCTAGCCAGAATACTATCTACTTCTTTGAAACTTTCTTTAATCCCGGCATTTTTACTGATAATTGATAGAAGTTTCTCATTGGGAATCACAACAATAGCATCGCTTGCCTTTTTTAATTCTTTAAGTCCTTCTTCGGCAATTTTGGCACGTTTCTTGCCTTCCATTTTAAAAGGTTTTGTTACAACAGAAATAGTTAAAGCTCCTACTTCTCTGGCTGCTTGAGCGATAATAGGGGCTGCACCTGTTCCTGTCCCTCCTCCAAGTCCGGCAGAAATAAAGACAATATCTGAATTATAAAGGACATCTTTGATATTTTCAAAACTTTCTTGGGCAGCTTGCATACCAACTTCAGGCAACATCCCTGCGCCTAATCCTTTTGTTAGCTTTTCTCCTAATTTGATTTTGATTTGTGCAGGAGAGCTATCTAAGTGTTGTATATCTGTATTGGCAGCTGCTAAGACAATGTCTTTATGAGCTCCGGTTGAAATGAGGTGAGCAATCATATTAGATCCTCCGCCTCCTACGCCAACTGCGGTTATTTTTGCCCCGCTAGTAGTATGGATTTCTTGTATATCTATCTTTATATTTTCTTGTGCCATTTTTCTACCTTTCTTTTACCTTTCTTAGAATAATTTTGACGCCCATCGTGCAAAAATATTGCTTATCTTATTATTTTTAGCACTATTAACACTATTTATATCATTAATTATATCTTTTTTTTGAATTTTCTGCTCACTTTTCATAATTTCTTCCTTAAGATTTGTAAGATCTGCTCCAATGAAACTTCTTTGTTGAGAATATTGAGTAGGCGTAGGATCGATATTTGACTTATCTTTTTTATATCGAATATTTTTCTCAGAATCTTTTTCATAATTGGTATATTTTCCTGCTCCATACCATATCAGACCAATAGCTACAGAATTATCAGGATCTTTGAGTTCCTCAAAGAGTCCTGCTGTTTCGATAGGTTTAGCAACTCTTACGGGCATCCTTTGAAAAATTGCTCTTGCAATATCATCAATGCCTGACATATTGAGCATGCCACCGGTAAGGACAACGCCTGCTCCAAGTTGATCTTTAAGACCGCTTTTGATAATAGATTTTGCCAATATGCTTAATGTCTCCACTACGCGTGAATGAATCACTTCTTGTGCGGTTGTTAAGGTAATGAAATGTTTGGTATCATCTGTCCCAATTGAGGGTACTTCAATTCTTTGTGGTGTTTCTTGTGTAGAAGAAAGATTGCCATAATTAATTTTGACTGTTTCAGCAGCAGCAATATGAGTGTTTAATACCATTGCCAGATCGCTTGTAATATGATGAGAACCTACGCCCAAAAAATCATTATATTTCATGGAATTGCCCTCATAGATCATCAACTCACAAGTGCTTCCTCCAATATCAATGCAAGCAACCCCGAGTTCTTTTTCGTCATCACTAAGCACAGCAATAGAAGCGGCATAAGCAGACAAGACAATATTCTCAATTTCCATGCCGGCTAAGCGGACAGATTTTTTTAGATTTTCTAAGCTTGTACGTTGGGCAGTAACAATATGGACAAAGACTTCTAATCTTGTCCCATTCATGCCCATAGGATCTTCAATAAAATCTTGATCATCAAGTTTAAATTTATAAGGAAGCACATGGACAATTTCATATTCAGAAGGAATAGAAGCATTATAGAGAGCAGTTTCAAGGACGCGACTAATTTCTTTAATACCAATCTCACTCCCGGGAATATTAACAACCCCTGAACTATTGATGCTTTTGGTGTAAGCTCCGGAAATGGACACAATAGCTTTATTGATATTATCTAATCCTGCCATTCTTTTGGCATCACTAATGGAATTTTTGATGGCTCTACTGGCAAGCTCAATATTGACAATAACGCCTTTTTTCACTCCTTGTGATTTTTGAGTGCCTGTGCCAATGATTTGAGGGATACCGTCTTTTACTTCGGCAATTATAGAACAGATTTTGCTAGAGCCTATGTCTATCCCGAGTATTGTATGACTCAAATTTGCCTCCTAATATTGGTATCTTTTGATAGTATATTTTTGTTTTAAATAATCTATCAACATTTTATCAAAATATTGCGCTTTAAAGTTCTTTGTCATTAACATTATAGTATTTTCATCTTCAAGCGGGGCTTTGAAATCTTGATCTATAATGCGATATAGAACTGCTTTTTGATTAATTATAGCAAAATTTGACTTTTTTTGGCTACTAAAAACTTGTTTGATAAGGCTAGCTGTTTCATTGGTATCCAATCCTTCAATTTTACCTTTAAAAGCAGAAACAAATCCAATACTTTTGCCTTTAAAATTATCCAGTTGATTTTGGGCTTGAAGCTTTAGGAGCTGCATCTTTTTTGTTTCTTCCAAATCTTTTAGAGCCTGTTGTTTTGCTTCTTCAAAACTTTTGGGATGAGTATCTTTTTTGGTAATAAGTTTAAATGTTATATAACCATCTTCATAAGGTAAAGGTTTTATTGTATCATTGATTTTAGCATTTTGAAGTGCTTGCATAATTTCTGTAGAATATCCGGGGGTATTCTCAATGATCGTTTTATTTTGAATATTTTTTGCTTCATTTTTTTTCAATGCCAAGTAATCTTTAATAGCTTGGGATTGAGCTTTTTGCATTTGAAAATCTTTTTGGATTTTTTTTAGAGCTTGTTTGAAAGTTTCTAATTCACCTTTATCATCAAGATAAAGACTCTTATTTTCATTATAGTAGTTTTGAAGATCTGTTTGACTAAAGGATTCATCACCGGATTTGACAAAAATATATTGGATCTCAAATTGTGCAGGATTTTGGTAATCATTTTTATTTTTTGTCCAAAAGTCTTTGAGTTCTGTGTCTGAAATTTTGGGTTTGATATTTTTAGTATCTAAAATCAATATTTCAAGTTTGTCTTGAAGTTTGAAGGCTAAAGATACGCTATCTAACTCAAGAGGCGTGATAGTATCGGGTAATAAGGCAGTAATTTTTTGCATTAAGAGGGCGTTTCGGACATTTTTTTCAAAATCAGAAGGACGATAGTTGTTGTCTTGAAGAATTTTTTTATACAGAACTTCATCAAAATGTCCATTGTTTTGAAAGGTATCTGTATGGGTAATTTCATCAATAACTTCGGAATCTTTAATGCGGAGTCCCAAATCAAGGGCAAAATTTCTTAAGAGAGCTTGGTTGATTAAGAATTCTATTGCCATTTTATCTAATCCTATGGCTTTTGCTTGTTCTTGATCAAAATCATTTCCTAATGCTTGTGCATAGGCATTATAAATTCGGGTATATTCTTGATTGTATTCTTGAGCATTAATTTCTATTTGCCCTACTTTGGCAATACTATCTCCTGAAATAGAAAAGTTATATTGACCCCATCCAATCATACCCGCTGCAATAAAAGCAATTGTGCTTATCCATATGGTGATTACAAGGTATTTTTTGTGTTTTTGCATCCATTCTATCATTTTTTTAAAAAGTCCTTAAATATAATCTATTTAGAATTTTATAAAATTCTATAAAAATTGCTTAATATTTTACTCTATTATTATTTTTATGGAGGGATTATATCAAAAATGGCTAAAATTAGGCTTTATTTGGATTAAAATCTTAAGGAATTATGATGAATACAGAAGAAATTATTAAATTAGATATGCAAACAATCTGGCATCCTTGCACGCAAATGAAAGATCATGAAAAATTGCCTATAGTACCCATAAGGAGTGGCAAGGGCGTTTATCTGTATGATTTTGAGGGGAATGCTTATATTGATTGTGTGAGCAGTTGGTGGGTAAATCTTTTTGGGCATAGCAATAGTTATATTAATTCCAAACTCAAGGAACAAATTGACAAACTTGAGCATGTTATTTTGGCAGGTTTCACTCATGAAGAAATTGTAAGGCTTTCTACTCGTTTGGTAAAACTCACTCCAAAAGGGCTTGATAAATGTTTTTATGCAGACAATGGATCTTCTTGTGTAGAAGTTGCTTTAAAAATGAGTTATCATGCCCATTTGCTTGATGGTAAGAAACGCCCTAAATTTTTATCTTTGAGCAATTCTTATCATGGTGAAACAATTGGCGCATTATCGGTTGGGGCTGTAGAGCTTTACAAAAAAACTTACAGTCAAATTTTGATTGAATGTTTGCAAACTCCTGTTCCAAAAAGCGAGGAGGATATTTTTGTTGCGCTTAGAGCATTAGAAAGAATTTTAGATGTTGAAGGGGAAAATATAGCTGCTTTTATTTTAGAACCCCTTATCCAGTGTGCCGGAAATATGCATATGTATGCTCCCGGTTACATTCAAAAAGCCTGCGAAATGTGTCGGGATAGGGGGATTTATATTATTTTTGATGAAATTGCTGTGGGATTTGGGAGGAGTGGGAGTTTATTTGCTTATGAGCAATGTGGAGTGATTCCGGATTTTTTGTGTCTTTCAAAAGGACTTAGTGGCGGGTATATGCCTTTATCTGTTGTCATGGTATCTAATCAAACTTATGGAAAATTTTATGCTCCTTATGAAGATCAAAAAGCATTTTTACACTCTCATAGTTACACAGGAAATGCTTTAGCATGCGCTTGTGCAAATGCTGTACTTGATATTTTTGCTACAGAGAATGTGATTGAAAACAACAAAATACTTGCCCAATTTATTATCCGGACTATCCAAAAGCTAAAGGAATTTGATTTTGTTGCTAATATACGTCATCAAGGGATGGTATTTGCTTTTGATTTGGTAGGGTTTGGGCAAGGAAGAAGGGTAGGGTTGGAAATTTTTGAAGCAGGATTAAAAAAAGGACTTTTATTGCGACCTTTGGGGAATACGATTTATTTCATGCCCCCTTATGTCATCACCCAAGAAGAAGTAGAATTTGTATTTGATACTCTCAAAAGTATTTTTAAACAAATTCAATATTAAGTAAGAATCCTATAGAATTACCTGATTGATAAAGGGAATTAAATCTAGACAAGGAATTTTATAATGGAAACAAAGAAGAAACGTGTTTTGGTGAAATTTTCAGGCGAAGCAATGGCAGGAGAAAATGGTTTTGGAATAGATAGCTCAATTTTAGGTTATATTGCAGGAGAAATTAAAGTATTAGTCCAAAATAATATTGAGGTGGGGATCGTAATTGGAGGGGGAAACATTATTCGAGGTGTGAGCGCTTCAGCAGGAGGGATTATTCGACGTACAAGCGGTGATTATATGGGTATGTTAGCTACTGTGATTAATGCAGTGGCTATGCAAGAAGCCCTTGAACATATAGGCATGGACGTAAGAGTTCAAAGCGCTATTGAAATCAAAGAAATTTGTGAAGCCTATATTTATAGAAAGGCAATCAGACATCTTGAAAAGGGTCGGATCGTGATTTTTGGAGCCGGAACAGGGAATCCGTTTTTTACCACAGATACAGCAGCCACATTAAGAGGGGTTGAAATTGCTGCAGATATGATTGTGAAGGCAACTAAAGTAGATGGCGTTTATGATAAAGATCCTCAAAAATTTTTAGATGCTAAAAAATTGGATGTGTTGAGTTATGATGAAGCCCTGAGAGATCATATTAAAGTCATGGATGATACAGCTATAGCCCTTGCTAAAGATAATAAACTCCCTATTGTGGTGTGCAATATGTTTAAAAAAGGAAATTTATTAGAAATCATAAAAAATAATAATGGCGTTTGCTCTGTGGTAAAATAACAACCAAATTTTAAAATAAGGATAAAACTTGAGAACAGAAGAAATCGTAGCAAAAGCACTGGAAAAAATTGGTAATGACAGGTATTTGCTTTCTAACTTGGTATTTTCCAGAGTTAAGCAATTGTGTGCAGGGGCGAAGCCTTTGGTAGATATGGATTTAAAACATAATAAACTTTCTGATATTGCGATGAAAGAAATTGCTGAGGGTAAGATAAGCATCGATAGAATTGATGAAAAAAATCTATAAAAGGCATATTAAAATTTGGAATTTTTTGATACCTTAAAGCACATTAGCACAGAAAAAGAAGCAATAGATATTCTTTTTGGTCTAACAAAAGTTACTCACAAGATTCAAAGTGCTCTTGATATTGCTACAAAATATCACCAAGGACAAAAAAGAAAAAGTGGGCATTCTTATATTGTCCATCCAATTTGTGTAGCTTGTATTGTTGCATTTTATGGAGGGGATGAAGCTATGATTTGCTCCTCTCTTCTCCATGATGTTGTTGAAGATACAATGTGTGATATTGAAGTGGTTAAACGTGAATTTGGTGATGATGTAGCTGTTTTGGTTGATGCGCTTACCAAAATTGTTGAAATTCGAAAAGAAGAACTAAGTCCTAATCATCCTAGTCAAAAACTTGTTACTTCTGCTCTCTCGTTTAGAAAAATGCTTGTTGCTGCTATTAGAGATCCTAGGGCATTGGTAATAAAAATTAGTGATAGATTGCACAATATGCTTACTCTTGAGGCACTTCCTCATGAAAAACAAATCCGTATTTCTGAAGAAACTTTGGTTGTTTATGCTCCTATTGCCCATAGATTAGGCATTTCTTCAATAAAAAATGAGCTTGAAGACAAGGGGTTTCATTATATATTTCCTCAAGAGTATGAAAAAATTCAAAATTATTTTAAGGAAAATAAACAATCCCTAACACTTAGACTCAATCATTTTATTGATAAACTAACAGGCATGCTTTTATCAAACGGATTTTCAGATTCCGATTTTCTTATAGAAAGCAGAGTAAAACGACCTTATTCAATCTATCTAAAAATGCAAAGAAAAGGTGTAAGTATTGATGAAATCCTTGATTTATTGGCAGTAAGGGTTATTGTAAAAAATCCCATTGAATGCTACAAGGTTTTGGGGATTATACATCTGGATTTCAAGCCTATTGTTTCAAGATTTAAAGATTATATTGCCTTGCCAAAAGAAAATGGTTACCAAACTATCCATACTACGATATTTGATGAATCTTCTGTTTATGAAATTCAAATCCGCACTTTTGATATGCATAGAAGCGCTGAATACGGGATAGCTGCTCATTGGAAATATAAAAGCGGGGGTATAGTTCCCAGTTTGGAATGGTTGAATAATTTGCAGTATCAAAATAATACGATTGAAGAGTTTTATGAGCTTGCAAAAAATGATTTGTATCAAGAAGATATTATTGTTTTTTCTCCTGCCGGAGATACGTATTCTTTGCCTTTAGGAGCGGTAGCGCTTGATTTTGCCTATGCAGTTCATAGTGAATTGGGCAATAATGCTAAAGAAGCCTATATTAACAATCAAAAAGCTTCTTTATTGCAAACTTTGAAAAGTGGAGATATTGTTAGAATTGTTGCAGTAGAGCAGAGTGTGCCCAAATGCACATGGGTAGATGCGGTTAAAACTTCAAAAGCAAAAAGTCATTTGAGATTGCAACGTCAAAATCAAATTCGTGAAATAGAGAGAAAAAGCGCTATTAATATTCTGGCAACTATTTTTAGTAAAAATTATAAAATATTTGAAAGATATATTTCCATGAAAGGGCTTGATAATTCTATCTATAGAGCAACAAAAGATATAGGATTTTTGCAAGAGTTGAAAAACAAAATCAAGCAAAGTTTCAACACAGAATCAAGCTTTTTCGCTAAAATTAGAATGAATATGCTTAAAATTAGAGAAATTGATTTGGAAAATTTTGTGATCTATACCAATCGAAATGTAAATGAAGTGTTGTTTGATTATTGTTGTCATCCTAAATACGGTGATGAAATTTTAGCTATAATAAATGGTCAAAAAGCATTTGTGCATCATAAATTATGTGATAAATTGAATGAAGAAATCAATCAGGGTATTCCTATGGTATTTGTAGAATGGGCAAAAAAAATAAAAAAAGCCTTTAAGGTAATTGTTGCTTTAGAAGATAAAAAAGGCACATTAGCAAATTTTTTAATTACTTTAGCAAAGAATGATTGCAATGTGATTGGGCTTTCTTATTCCGGATATAAAAGTCAGTTTTCTACCCATTGTGAGATTTTATTTGAAACCGGATTAAAAGATATAAAACCACTCAAAGAATCAATCATTAGAAAATATAAAGTGATAGAATTTACAAGTTTAAAAGATGCATATCAAAACTGAGGAATACCGATGGATAACCAATATAAACCAGATTCAAACCTTGATGCTACCCTAAGAGAAAAAGTCCAAGAAGCAATGGCAGAAATCAAAAGAGGTTGTGCTGAATTTATCGGTGAGGAATATATAGCTTTTTTGATAGCCGGATATTATCAAACCCAACAAAGATTTATTGTTAAAGCCGGGTTTGATCCTACAGCTCCTGATTTGCATTTAGGACATACGGTTCTGATTCAAAAATTAGCTACTTTTCAAAGATATGGTGGGGATGTAAAATTTTTGATCGGTGATTTTACAGCGACTATTGGAGATCCGAGTGGCAAAAGCGAAACAAGAAAACAACTTAGCAAAGAAGAAGTTAAAAAAAATGCCGCAACTTATCAAGAACAGGTTTTTAAAATTCTCAATCCTAACCATACTGAAGTTTGTTTTAATTCCAAATGGATTCATGAGTTGGGCGTTGGAGGATTGGTAGATTTAACTTCCAAGTTTTCGGTGGCTAGAATGCTTGAGCGAGATGATTTTGAAAAACGTTATCAAGAAAATCGTCCTATTAGTATTATCGAATTTATGTATCCCCTTTTGCAGGGGTATGATTCAGTCGCACTCAAATGTGATATTGAGCTTGGAGGCAATGATCAAAAATTCAATTTGCTTGTAGGTAGGACTTTGCAAAGGGCTTATGGACTCAATAAAGAGCAATCTGTCTTAACAGTGCCATTGCTTGAAGGACTCGATGGCGTCAATAAAATGAGCAAAAGTTTGGGAAATTATATTGGCGTTACAGAAAAACCTAATTCAATGTATGCTAAAATGATGAGCATTTCTGATGAATTGATGTGGAAATATTATGATCTTTTAAGTGTCAAAACTCTTAAAGAGATAGCAGATTTAAGAGCCGGAGTATGTGATGGTAGCTTACATCCAAAGATCGTAAAAGAAGATTTGGCCTTGGAAATAACTACAAAATACCATACTTTAGATGCAGCTCTTTGTGCAAAAGAAGAATTTGATAGTGTATTTGGAAAAGATGAGATCCCAAGTGAGATTGTGGAAATGGAATTTGAGAGGGGCATATGGATTTGTCAATTGTTAAAATTAGCCAATCTCGCCCCTTCAACTTCTCAAGCTAGGCGTGATATAAAAGGAGGAGGATTAAAAATAAATAAACAAAAAATTATTGAGGAAGACTATAAATTTGAATCAGGAGAATATATTATCCAAATAGGAAAGAGAAAATTTTTAAGAGCTATAATCAAATAATTTAAGGGAAACGACTAAATGAATACAGTGCTAAAGCCGTTAAAAATTGGGAAACATATTATAAAATATCCCATATTTCAAGGAGGTATGGGGGTTGGTATCAGTTGGGATGAATTAGCCGGGAATGTTTCTAAAGAAGGTGCATTAGGAATTATTAGCGCTGTGGGAACAGGTTATTACAAAAAAATGCAATTCGTTGAAAAGATCGTTTCTTCCAAGCCTTTTGAGACTATTAATTTTTATTCTAAATATGCATTAAATGAAATATTTAAAAATGCAAGAAAAATATGTGGGAATAATCCATTAGGAGCTAATATTTTATATGCAATCAACGAATATGGAAGAGTGGTTAGGGATGTTTGCGAAGCAGGGGCAAATATCATTGTTACAGGTGCAGGGCTTCCAACCAATATGCCGGAATTTACAAAAAATTTTCCTGATGTAGCCCTTATTCCAATCGTATCTTCTGCAAAGGCTCTGCGCATTATTTGCAAGCGATGGGAGGAGCGATACAAAAGAATTCCCGATGCTATTGTCGTTGAAGGACCTTTGAGTGGAGGGCATCAAGGTTTTAAGTATGAAGATTGTTTTAAAGAAGAATTTCAGTTAGAAAATCTTGTACCCCAAATTGTTGAAGAAGCCAAAAATTGGGGAGGAATGCCGGTGGTTGCAGCTGGTGGGATATGGGATAGAGCAGATATTGAGAAGATGATATCATTAGGTGCAAGTGGCGTGCAGATGGGGACTAGATTTTTAGGGACAAAAGAATGTGATGCAAAGGCATATTCTGAAATCTTGCCTTATATCAAAAAAGAGGATATTAAACTTGTAAAATCTCCGGTGGGATATCCGGCTAGGGCTATTAATATCGGTGTGCTTCGCAGACTTCAAGAAGGTAATGCCCCTAAAGTCAAATGTATTAGTAATTGTGTTTCTCCATGTCATCGAGGTATTGAGGCAAAAGCGGTGGGCTATTGCATAGCTGATAGTTTGGGTAAGGGACATTTGGGCGACAAACAAGAAGGTCTTTATTTTAGTGGGGCCAATGGTTATCGAATTGAAAAAATAATCACCGTAAAAGAACTCATTCATGAGCTAACACAGGAGTAAGTGTGTGTGGCGAATCCTGATTTTTCTGCTGTGCTTATCGGGATTTTGTTTTGGAGTAGAATTAAAAATAACTCAGATAGTTTCTTTTGGAAGCAGTAGTGTTCGTATTACCTTCAATCAAGATATTTCTAAAATACCTATTCAAGAACATACGCTTAAGGATTTTAGAAGTTTTTTAGATATAAAAGCAATTTTGGTTATTCCTAAAAAAAGCTATCAATTTTCTAACAAAACTCAAATATCAATCGCACAAAATACTCC
Organism: Helicobacter sp. 11S03491-1; assembly: GCF_002272835.1. NCBI lineage: Bacteria > Pseudomonadati > Campylobacterota > Epsilonproteobacteria > Campylobacterales > Helicobacteraceae > Helicobacter > Helicobacter sp. 11S03491-1. Next base: position 7,482 of record NZ_MLAO01000014.1, on the reverse strand, counting down.
TGAGATTGTTCGTATTGTGATTAAAATCAATAAAGATAGCACCTATAGAACAAAAATCATGGAAAAACATCTTTATATTAGCGTGATTGATAAGCTCCCGGATACAGATACTCAAAAATCTCCTCCTGTTGTCTCGCAATTATCCAAATCCAAGCAAACCCCTTCTGTCTCAAATAAAATACATCAAAATTCTCTTCCTACCCATAAAAATCCCTCAAAAAATAACATTTCCAAAACTCTCCCCAAGACAAATCCCTCTCGCTCTTTAAAACCTCAAAATTCTACTCAATCAAGCAATCCAAAATCTTCCATACATTCTAAGTCAAAATCTACTGCTTTACCTAATCCTCCAAGTAAATATCGTATTGTTATAGATCCCGGTCATGGTGGCAAAGATTGTGGTGCAATGGGGGTTACAAAAGTTTGCGAAAAGGCAATTGTTTTAAGTGTTGCAAAATTTTTGGAACAAGAATTGAAAAAAAAAGGTTACATTACTTACATGACAAGAACAAAAGATGTTTATATCAATCTCAAAGAGAGGACGGATTTTGCAAATGCAAAAAATGCGGATTTGTTTGTGTCTATCCATGCCAATTCTGTCCCTAAAACATCTGCTAATAGTGCACAAGGTATTGAGACTTATTTTCTCTCTACTGCAAGGAGTGAGCGTGCAAGAAAAGTTGCAGAATTGGAAAACAAAGATGATGTTGATGTGATGAATTATTTTTCAAAGTTTTCTTTTTTGAACTCATTAAACTCTCACCGTCTCATAGCTTCCAATAAACTTGCAATTGATATACAATTTGGCATTTTACGAGAATTGAGAAAAAATTATCAAGGCATTGTGGATGGAGGAGTGAGAGAAGGACCTTTTTGGGTGCTTGCAGGTGCATTGATGCCTTCAGTATTGATTGAGATAGGCTATAATTCTAATCCTCTGGAAGCTAGAAGAATTGATGATAAGCGCTATCAAAGATTTTTAGCCAAAGGTATAGCAGATGGCATTGATGGCTATTTTGCTAAAAATCACTAAGAAAGATGATTTTTGATTCTTAGGGGCATAAAATCAATGGAATTTAGCCAAGAATTAGCAAAAAAGATAAATAATATGAAAATGTTTATTATTCAACAATTTTAGGTTATTCTGCAAAAATCGCTAAGGGAGACAAATGAATAAAACAAATATTTATCAAGTTGTTTTTTCATCTATATTTTTTTTATTTTTTATTTTTAGCATGCTGGCTCTTTTGGTTTCTCAATTTAGCGAAATCTTTTCTCAATTATTTCTGATTTTAACCAGGGATGAGAGGGCTTATCAGAATATAACCATCTTTTTTTATTTTTGTATTATTATAATATCTATAGGGTATTTGATTTTATCAATTTGGAATAATGAAGGTACTTTTTTACATCGAATCATTGCAATGGGAATTTTTATCTTTTTTGTTTTTGTTTTTATATTTAATTTAGGATTCACAGAACCTTCCAATACTGCAGCATTACGAATGGTCGTAGCTGATGAAAATTTACATTTATTAAGTTTTTGGAGTTTATTGGTAAATAATTTTAAATATATTTTAATTTCAGGATTTTTTTATTTATTCTTTCTCATTTTTCCTTTAATATTATATGGTTTTAATTATCATCTTAATACCGGAAATATTTTTGGTAGATATCTTGCATTTTTTTGCCCATCAATAAATATTTGCATTATTGTTTTATTAGCTTCAGCTTTTCAGCCTTATTATGACAAAAGCAACTCCTTTTTATATATTGATTTCTTAATTTTTTGTATTTCTTTGATGCTTTTTTTGCGTGTTTTTTTGATGCGCAAAGATCTCTTTAATTTTTATGAATATGCCAATATGTTATTGTTGATAATGGGGATATTGATATGCCTGCTTTGTTCAAATATCCTTTCTCAAGTAGGGAGTTATTATAATGCGCGAATGGCTTTTTATTTATTGGCATTTTTGGGTTATATTGGAGAGTGGATGTCTCAGATTATTATTAAGAGATAGCTAGAATCTAGAGGGTTTTTTGATTTTTTTGAATAAAAGTTGTCTATAAAAACGTTTGAGCCCAAGGCGTTCTTTGGGTCCTATTTTATAGTAGATATGCTTAAGATATTCAAGAATATATGCTCTTGGAATTTTTGTCTTTTTTTCATATTGTGTGAGAATATAATAGGGAATTTTTGTTTTTTTGTGATTGAATTTTCTTGAAATGTGTTTATAAAGATCTCCATAAGCATTAAAACACAATCTCCCAAATACGAAGGGTAAATGTTGTTTTTGATACCATAACTTACCCATATCAATATGTTCACCCCCATTGTAGCGATACCTCAAGGCACGATCCCCAATTAAGACTTCTCCTTTAAGATCCAGTACTTTGCATAGGGCATTTGAAGTAGCAGATTGATAATCTTCTGATTGAGGGTTGGGTATTACAAATACACTCCATACGCTTCCTTTTGAGATAATCCCTGAAAGAGTAACTTTGTGTTTGAGTGAGGATTGGTAACCAGCAATAGATGAAATAAACCCTGCATCAATTCTTTTGAATAAAAAATCTTTATTGAGCCTGGATGGATAAGATTTTTTTGATTGTAAAAACTTTTTAAATCCTGAAGTCATTGGATAGGATTTAATAAAAACATCAAAAGGAGCAAGATTAAGATAATCTATTTTTCCAAAGCGCATTCCAATCTCCAATTTAAACTAAAATTGAAAGATTGTAGCTAAAAATAATAATTAAATGATAAATTTATATAAAATTGCAGAAATTGTGAAAAGTCCTAAAATAACAATAAATCCATCTGCAAGCGGGTTGGCAAAATGTTTTAGTGAAGGTACTTTGTAGGTGGCATATACAGGCAATAAAAATAAAATTATAGCAATAATAGGACCCCCCAAACTCTCAATGAAACTCAATATATTAGGATTTATGTAAGCTACTCCGATCATCGTAATATAGATAAAAGATGGTGTAAAGTTTTTGACATTTTTGCCAGGCTGTTTTTGATGGGTATATTTACAAATAATACCGTTAAGTCCCTCTCTTGCCCCCAAGTAATGCCCGAAAAATGAAGTCGCAATTGCCGTAAATGCAACTAAGGGTCCTAAATAAGAAATAAAAGGATTATCAAATTTATTAGCAAAATAAGAGAGAATAGATATATTTAATTCTCTAGCTTCTTGAAGTTCGCTAGGGGAGAGGCATAAAATACAACTAAAAACAAAAAACATTACAAATATAAGCAATAAACCTGAAGTGACAAATAAAATTTGACTAGATTTTTTGGAAGCATTTGATCTGTATTCTTTGCGTATATTCAGAGAAAAGGCTGAAATAGCAGGAGAATGATTAAAGGAAAATACAAGCACCGGAAGTGTAATCCACATAACTTTCATGAAATGGTCAAAAGATGGTATATCCAAAAGGGAATCTATTTTCCAATAAGGAATTAGATACAGCGAAAAAGCTATGAGTGCAAAAATTAAAGGATATACCAATGCTTGAGAAATTTTTAACATTACACGTTCGCCAAAAGACATGACTAACATCATTGCGCTAATGAGTATAAAGGCAAGCAAAAGCCGATTTGTAGGCTCTAAGTGCATTTGATAAGTAAGGAAACTATCCACAGTATTTGTAATGCCTACTCCATAAGTCAGACAGATAGGATAGATTGCAAAAAAATAAAGAATGGTAATTAATTTTCCAAATCCTACTCCAAAATGTTCCTCGACAACATGGGTAATATCTTTGTCAGGGTGTTTTGCAGAAAGCACAAAACGACTTAGCGCTCTATGACTTAGAAAGGTCATAGGGAAAATTAGGAGTGTCATAATTACAATAGGCCAAAATCCTCCCATCCCTGCATTAATAGGTAAAAATAAAATTCCTGCACCCACAGCAGTACCAAATAATCCTATTACCCATCCTATATCGAGACTATTGAATTTGAGTTTTTCTTGATGTTTCATTTCTTCCTTTTCCTTTAAGTAAGTTGATTGATGATAGAACGTATAAGCGCAATAATAATTCCTGAAGTAGCCATAACGCCAATAATAATGGTAAAATAGTCATTCAATGGCTTTTGAAATTGTTTCATTGAAGGCACTTTATAAATGGCATACATTGGCAATAAGAATAAAATCATGGCAATAATAGGACCCCCTAAGCTTTCGATAAAATCAAGGATGCTTGGATTGGCATAAATAGCTCCAATCATGGTGATATAAATAAAACTGTTGCTAAAAAGTTGCACTTTTTTCATATCAGGTTTTTTGCCTCTGTGTTTGTATTCTTTGTAAATCATCCCATTAAGCCCCTCTCTTGCCCCCAAGTAATGCCCGAAAAATGAAGTAACAATCGCACTGAAGGCAACAATAGGTCCCACATAAGCAATAAAAGGATTATCAAATTTATTGGCAAAATAAGACAAAATGGTGATATTGCTTTGATGGGCAATCTCAAATTCTTCTAAATCAAGACACATAGCACAACTAAAAACGAAAAACATAATAAAAAAAGCAAGCATCATAGAAGTTCTAAAGAGAATTTGATTAGATTTATGGGGTGCATGTTTTCCATATTTTTGTTTCATATCCAAAGAAAAATATGAAATTACAGCCGAATAGTCAAATGCAAAAACAAGCACAGGGATACTTAGATACAAAATTTTGATGCATTCTAATGTCCCGGGAACATAAGAAAAAGCTTTAAAATTCCAATAAGGAATTAAATAAAGCGAAAAAATAAATAAAATAGCAGTTAAGGGGTAGATAAGCCAAGAAGAGAGTTTTAACATCAAGTTTTCATTGATAGCTACAGCTAAAAACATAAATGTAATGGCTATAAAAGCAGTAATAAAATCCGGAATAAAAGAAATATGGAGTTGGCGGTGTAAGAACTCATTGATTGTGGTAGTAAGTCCTACTCCATAAATCAGGCACATAGGATAGATTGAGATAAAATAAAGTATTGTTAAAATTTTTCCAAATCCTATTCCAAAATATTCTTCAACAACATGAGTAATATCTTTTTGCGGATCACAATCAGAAATCACCAAACGACTTAGCGCTCTATGACTTAGAAAAGTCATAGGAAAAACAAATAAACACATCATAATAATAGGCCAAATCCCTGCTTTTCCTGCTTCGATTGGGAGATATAAAATTCCTGCACCCACAGCAGTACCAAAAAGTGCAAACATCCATCGAGTATCAATTTTATTCCATTGATGGGGATTCATTTTTGTCCTTATATTAAAAGCTTAATTCTATGATAAAAATTAAAAAAATGGAAATAAATGCAATGAGATTTTAGAAGATTGATATTTTGGTATGATTTTATTTTTTAATCTCTAAAGGAAAGTAATGGCATTAGTGAGTTTATTGGGGATTTGCAAGCAATATGACTATAAGATAGTTTTAAAAGATGTGAATTTTACTATCAACAAAGGTGAAAAAATCGCTATCGTGGGTAAAAATGGGAGTGGAAAATCTACCCTTTTAAAGATAATAACTCAAGAATTAGATCCTGATGAGGGCGAATGTATTATCCAAAATAATATTAAAATCTTAAGTTTGCCTCAAAATCCTGTTTTTGATGCTTTTATGAGCGTGAGAGATGTTTGTGAAGATAGTCTCAAGGATCTCAAAAATGCTCATGAAAGACTTGCTTTTTTAAATACTCAAATGGCCAAAAATAGTGTTTGTAAGGAAATGTTAGAAGAACAAGCAAAGCTTATAGAGTTTATAGAACAACATCATGGATGGAATTTAGACAATAAAGTAGAAGAAATTTTACAAAAATTTGAACTCTCAGATATTGCCAATCGTTTGGCAAATACTCTTAGTGGAGGAGAGCAAAAACGTTTAGCTTTATCCGGAATGCTTTTAAAGCCGGCAGATATTTTTATTCTTGATGAGCCAACCAATCATTTAGATGTTGAAATGGTAGAGTTTTTGGAGGAAACCCTTGCCTTACTTCAAGGTAGCGTCGTATTTATTAGTCATGATAGATATTTTATCGAAACCCTTGCCCACAGGGTTGTAGAGATTGATGAGGGGAGACTGAGAGATTTTGAGGGGGGCTATAGTAATTATTTACAAAAAAAGGAAGAAATTTTAAGTCATCTTACCAAAGAACACCAACATCTTCTAAAACTTCTCAAAAGTGAAGAACAATGGCTTCAAAAGGGTGTCCAAGCAAGAAGGAAGCGTAATCAAGGGCGCAAGGCAAGGGTATTAGAAATGCGAAAAACAATTAAGAGTAATCCCGGTATGATTGCTAAAATGCGTCTTGAGCTTGAGAGGGAACAAAAACATTTTAATCGGGATGAAGGTAAAAATACTAAAAAAATGCTTTTTGAATGTGAAAATCTTGTGAAATATATTCAGGGGCGTCCTCTTATCCAAAATCTTTCTTTGAGAGTTTTGCAAAAAGATAAAATCGCTATCGTGGGTAAAAATGGGAGTGGGAAATCCACATTTTTAAGGATTTTGCTCGGAGAGATCAAGCAAGATAGCGGTATTATCAAACAAGGAGAGATGAAAATTGGCTATTTTGACCAGCATAGAGCTATGCTTGATGAGGATAAAAATTTATTAGAAACTTTTTGTCCTAATGGCGGGGATCATATTGAGGTGAGTGGGAAAAATATGCATGTGTTTGGTTATCTGAAAAATTTTTTATTTCCTAAGGAATTTTTAGATAAAAAGATCGCTTTCTTAAGTGGGGGTGAGAAAAATCGCGTGGCTTTGGCGCTTTTATTTGCCCAAAAATACGATTGTTTATTGCTTGATGAGCCTACAAATGATCTGGATATTGCTACAATTAATGTGCTTGAAGAATATCTCCGGCATTTCCAAGGAGCTCTTATTTTTGTCAGTCATGATCGTTATTTTGTTGATAAAATTGCCCATAAGTTATTGATATTTAAAGGTAATGGAGTTTGTGAAGAAAGTTATATAAATTGGAGTCAATATCTGGATATACAAAAAGAATTGCAAGAATACAGGATTCTAGAAGCTGCTTGCAAAGAGACAAAAACAGGATCAAAAAATACTAATGAAAGAGCCAACTCAAAAGATTCCAATGGGAATTTTAAAAAAACTACCAAACTAAGCTATAAAGATTTGAGAGAATTAGAAGGATTGCCTATTGAGATTGAAAGATTAGAAAATGCTATCAAAACCTTAGAGCTGGAATTAAGCGATCCTGAGATTTATAAAACTAAAGGGATTCATACAATTGCCAAAGAATTAGAAACAACCAGATCAGATCTGGAAGTTAAACTTGAGAGATATTTTTTATTAGAAGAAAAAAATCAATCTCTCCAATAACACTATTAATGCTTCGGGCGGATCAATCATTTCAGGGAACATCACCAACTCCGGAGGGACTAACACTATCTCTTTGGATAACTCCAATATGAGTGGGGCATTGAACATTTCCAACAATATCTCT
>NZ_MLAO01000013.1 GCF_002272835.1 Helicobacter sp. 11S03491-1 | reverse complement strand
ATATATCTTAAACTAATTTTAAATAATAGGGTGTATAATTTAAAGATAAAAATCTATTTTTTATTTTAAATAAGAAAATCCATACAATCATTCATAGATATATTCCTATAATAATTATCATTATTTAAATTAATAGCATTAGTTATGGAGACTTTTTAAAAAAGAGAGAGAAGAGAATTGAGGATAATGTTGATTGTAAAAAATAGAGAATTTTTTAGGTATAGCTATGATATCTGTAGTGTAGCAAAAAATAACATAAATTTTAAAATCCAAAATCAAGATAAGAGTATGAATATTTAAATCTGTTATTTTTGCCGAATGGATCAAAATAGGGTAATATTTATTCTCTTGGAAACAAGAGAATAAATATTTTATACACTATTGCAACTTATTGCAATGAGCATCTGCCACTTAGGCATTGATTGACCAGAGAGCTTGAAGGCATTCTAAGATTCCCTCTTCTGTTGTTTCCCCCGCCTGCACAGTTGTTTAGAGAAAGACTAGCATTGATAGGGTTTTCATGATGTCCTGTTACTTGAAGGGTTAAAAAAAGGTAAAGGGTTCGCGTTCCTCCAATATTAAGAAGATCAATAACCTCATCGACACTTCTCAAATGATTAAGCCGACTGGTGAATTGTTGCAAAGTCATTCCGGGTGCATTTGTAGTAGGGAATACCAAACCATCAGTAGTGCGTAAAATTGGCTGTGCATGACCAACCGGACCTGTGCCTTGGGCATTTGATCTCGATACAATATAAAACCATAGCGTCCCTACAGGGGCATTGAAAAGTTCTTGAATGCTGTCACGTATTTGATCCTGCGTGGTTGCCAAATCAGATACATGCCAAGCATACTGGGGGAGCATTGATAAGGACATTGCATAACCCAATCTTCTTGTTCTCGTATTGCCGCTTTCTTGAGGGCGCAAAGGGAGATTGGAAAAAGCAATTGTGGAATCAAGTCTTTGGGCTAGTATGGGAAACCTTTGTCTGAAGGAGTCAAAGGGATCTGTATTGGGCGCTGTGTTAAAAAAATATCCCCCACTTCGAAGAGGCCCGCTTATAGAGTATTCTTGCAATTCTGCTATCATTTGATAGCTATGAAGCAGACAAGTCCCACACATACTTATTAATGTGGTACCGCCATCAGTTGTTGTGGCTATTTCCCATAGTCTTTGAATCCATTCTTGAGTCAATCTAAAAGTAGGAGGCAAAGAACGTTTTGATCTCTGAGCAGAACTATCTTTGTGGCCGGGGGCAGGACAATATTCAAGCGTGTCCCCCAGATTGGCGCTGACATATTGATTCCATTGACCTATATCGTAAGCCAAAAGAAACAAAGAATCCGGAGTATTGGCAGTATCTTTTTCTAAATAAGATCGCTTTACGGTATAAGGCACTCCCCAGTTGGTCCCATATTTCGTGATTCTTAGGATATTGCCTTGATAATCTTGAAGCACTCCTTTATTTTCTACCATAAAAGATATATCCCAATACATACTATCTTTGGTTTTTGGAATAATATCCGAACAAGCATTCCAGCTTACCCAATTCCAATCCTGAGAAGAAGTGTTGTTGGAAGTCATACAAAATAATGTGTTGTTTCCCGGATAATATTGGGCAATATGCCCATTCTCAGGATTATAATAGAGATTGACTATTTGATCGAGCGTGGAGTAATTATCTTGGATATAATAAACCCCCCATTGTCGAGAATCTTTAAATGTCCATGCTAATGGAGTTTTTAGACTAATGTTTCCGGGTGTTGCAACGGTATTGATCCAAGATTGCATTGAAGGATCAAGTGTGTGATTGTAGTAATCTGAGGCTTTTTGTGAAATATAACCATACCAGCCATAGTCTTTGAGACGAAACTTTCCATCAGCAGTCCAAAAAGCATTGTCTTTGACTATCCAGCGTTGATTTTTGTCATTGATAGCGCAAGGACGCAAATGGACATAATCCCATTTTTGGGTTACTTTGCCATCAATTCCGGTTACTGAACTTGGGGCAGTGACACAAAACCAGCTATCATATATATTGAAAGAAATCCTCTGAAAAACATCATATCTGGCAGGTTTCACAGAACTGGAATTACAATTATCAATATAAACATAATGTTCCCCATTAGAAATTACAGGTGCATAACAATAAACTTGTTTATTATGAGTAATAATACGTAAGGGTTTATCAGCAGGTTTGTCTGCAAGTTTTTGCGGGACGGATGCTCCATATAGCCCAACAAAAGAAAGCAGACAACATAATAAGATTTTTTGGTTCATTTGAATTTCCTTTATAATTTTTATTTATAGAAAAAAATAATATATAAAAAGTATTAAAATAAAACTGAAAATCACAATCTTAAGTATTATTTTATAATTTTAGAATTTTTATATAGAATTAGATGATTTTTGTTTGTGATTATTATCTCTATATGTCAATAATGCGTTGGAATCAAGAGATAATCCGAAAATCTGTTTTGCATTCTTGAGGCAGAAAAAATCAAGTATTTAAGTGGATTTATTTCGTTGATTTTTTAATAAAAAACTAAAAACTTTCTCCAAAATAAGCAGCAATATCGCTACGAATTGTTTGTCTAAGCTGAATACCTGCGAGAATATTATCTTGAAGGGCTTTTTGCAGGAGACTCACAGCGCCATTACGAAATTTACTTAAATAGGGGTGGTCAATTTGCGCCCAATCACCTAAAAATAAAATCCTACTTCCTTCGCCAATACGCGTGCCAATAAGTTTTACAGTAGCATTAGAGGCATTTTGAACTTCATCAAAGATCACAAATTTTTTACCGATGGTTATGCCTCTAGCATGAGCAATATCAATAATTTCAATATTGTGTTTTTGTAAAAAGTATTCTGTGGCATCTTTTTTTTGTATGGTATTGACATCACCATGGTATTCTATCCTTTTGGCTAGAGATTGTTCTTGAAGTCTATCAATAGTAAAGTTTATTGCGCTATAAAGGGGATACATGAAATAGTTGAGCTTTTGGGCTTCATCACCTTTGCGGAAACCCAATTCTGATTCCTTATCGCTTGCAGTTACGGTATTACGCATATAGATAATGCCATCAACGATTCCTTTTTTTACCAAATAAATACCTGCTTGTAGGGCAATCAGTGTTTTACCGCTGCCTGTAGAGCCTGTAGCAATACTGACACGATTTTTGGGATGAATAAGCATAGCATAAAGCATTTTTTGTTCTAAATTGATAGGCTTGATATAGGGATCACAAGCTTCAAGGATTTCATCAAGCTTAAGTTCTTCAAAATTCCCATCTAATTTGATGCCAAAGTGTTTTTTCCCTGTAAAATATAAAGCGCTATCTGTGTTATCTTGCTCATCAATTTCAATCAAACTCCAATCTTTGAGTTTCATGAATTGTTTATCATTTTTAAGAGAAGAAAGATCGCTATTTTTGTGTAGGTCAAAATGATGCCAGAAATCAATATCGTTTGGATTCTCTACGCGATCACGGAAGAGAGATTGCGCCTTGATGCCACGTGCAAGAGAGCGAATTTTGAGTGAAATATCATTGCTTAGTAAAGTAAGGTGATAATCTTTGGCAATCTCTGCAATTTTTGTATCATTGAGGGAGTGATCAAGCCCAATAGTTTTGTAGTTTTGACGATAAATAAGAATAATAGGGATATGGTAGGGAGGCTTAGAAAAAATGATTTCTTTGAGAAAATCTCCTTCTATTTTGTGGATTTTATGATGAGATTTGATGGGATCATCGCTATTAATAGAGCGAAAAAATTCACGTGCAAAATAACCTGTTTCATTTTGGAGTTCTTTTTTCTTATCCAATTCTTCAATCACTACATCACTGATAAAGAGACGGTTGTGCCCATTTTGGTAGAGATGAGGGATATTTTGTATATCATCCAGAATGATTGAAGTGTCTAAAAGATAAGATTTTTTTACCATAAAATACCTTTGAAATTTGAATAAGAATTATGATTTAGATTTTAGCAAGTTTTGTTTAAAAGCCCTCATAAAACAAGTATTTAATTAAATCCAATACAATAAAGTCTTTCTAAAGGATTTAGAGAAACTAAAATAATAAGGAATAATATGGCAGTAAAATTTAAAGGTAATATTGTGAAGCTTGTCGGAAAAGAACTCCATATAAGTGATGATGCTCCGGTTGTGATGCTTGTAGGTAAAGATTTGAGTACTATTGAAATAGGGGGCACGCAAGATAAATACCAAATCATCAATGTTGTTCCCAGTTTGGACACAGGAGTATGCGCTACACAAACAAGAAAATTCAATCAAGAAGCAGCTTCATTAAAGAATGCTCGTGTATTTGTTGTTTCTATGGATCTTCCGTTTGCGCAAGGAAGATTTTGTTCTGCAGAAGGGATTGATAATATTTGTGTAGCCAGTGATTTTAGGAAAAAAGAATTTGGCAAAAGCTATGGCGTTTTACTCGGAGATAGTCCCCTTGAAGGATTACTTAGCCGTGCTGTATTTGTTGTAAATCCTCAAGGAAAAATTATTTATAAAGAAATTTGTGAAGAGATCACAAATGAACCTGATTATCAAGCGCCTTTAAGGGTAATTCAATAAATTTTACAAAGATTTTAGATTTTTGCTTGTCTTGAGAGACTTAAGACAAGCCCTATAGCAATACAATTAGCAATAAGCGAACTTCCCCCATAGCTTAGAAATGGGACTGCAATCCCTTTAATAGGGGTAATGCCACTCACCCCAAAAGAATTAATAATAAAAGAAAATCCTATTAAAAGGGCAACTCCAATACAAAAAAGTGAATAAGATTGGTTTTTTAATCGATTAGCAATTTTAAAAATACGATAAATCATCGCACTAAATAATGCAATACAAATCCCCAGACCTATAAAACCAAGTTCTTCAGTAATTCCGGCTAAAACCATATCGGTATGGACTTCACTCAAAAAACCTAATTTGATCAGCCCTTCGCCTAACCCTTGACCAAAAAATCCTCCATTATAAATGGCATTGGTTGCGTGGTGGATTTGATAGGGTTCAGGGAGATTTTCTACACGAATGTAATTGGCAATTTTATCCGGAAGTAGGGCAAGGATAGAATCTTGAGCATTCGCCCACCAAAGTTTCACACGTAAAATACGGTGCGAACTGGTAATAATTGTGAGTGTCCCTAATCCAATTACACCTAAAAAAAGAATTCCCAGAAGTTGCAGGCTTCCTCCTGCAAAAATAAGCATCAATCCTAATGTAATAGCAAGTAAAACGACTTGTCCTAAGTCATTTTGCATCACAGCAATAAGGAATACCACAACAAGAAAAACCCCCAAATAAGGCAGAATGATTAAAAATTCTTCTTTAATAGTGTGTTTGTTTCCAAAGGTAAATTTTCTAGAAAAACTCCACGCAAGAAAAAAAACAAACCCAAGTTTAAAAAGCTCTGAGGGGGCGATTGAGAAACCCGGCAATCGAATCCAGCGTTTCGCCCCTCCGGCACTACTGGCAATACTATCCGGTAAAAAAGGCATCACCATCATCATTGCTAATGCTACAAGAAACAGAGTCCAGCCGATTTTTTTAAATCCTTTTTCCGGATCAATTTGAGAGAACATCCACATTAATAATATTCCCATAATAGCCGAAAAGAGTTGGCGTGCAAGGAAATGAAACTCACCATAATTGTAAATGATGATAATGTATGCAGATAGCGAATAACTCATAATCACGCCAATAGCAATTAATATTGTAGTATAGAAAAATAATCGTTTATCAGCCATAAAACCTCAATTTATCGAATTTTTGTCAGGAGAATTATTTCGCAATGTTACCAAAAAGTTTCTGACACCTGCTTCAAAATTCTAAGATATTTTGGAATAAATTTTGCTTTGTTTTTGCTGATTGTGATATAAAAATTTCAGGGAGACAGCGTGGTTTCTTCATTTTTTGAATCATCAAAAATTTATCCATTAGTTTATCAAGCCCTTGATTATCGGTCTATAAGGCAAGATTTGATAGCAAGCAATATTGCCAATGCGGATACTCCATTTTATCGTCCTAAGGACATTGATTTTGAATCTTATCTTGCGCATGAAGAAGCAAAGATTTTGGATCATAAGCCTGATCTTGAGCTTAAAATGGCGCATACTTCACCCAAGCATCTTCAGGGAGAATATTTTGAAGACAACAGGGCTACAATGTTTTTTCGCGATGGGCATTTGGCTAGAAATGATGGTAATAGCGTAGATTTGGATGTAGAGACAAGTGAAATGGGGAAAAATAGCGTCATGTATCAAGCCTTAACTGTCGCCATCAAGAAACATAAGGGTATTTTTGCTTATGCAATTGATTCAGGAAAAAATTTATAAATAGGAGATTCAAATGGCTTTTTTATCCGGTTTTGATATTAGCGGTTATGGTTTATCTGCCCAAAGATTTCGAGTCAATGTTATCTCTTCAAATATTGCTAATGCCAATACAACCAGAACAGATGAAGGAGGTCCTTACAGACGTCAAGAAGTCGTGTTTAAGGCATTTGATTTTAATAAGGTCTTGAATGCTAAACTTGCAAAGAATAACGATCATGCAATCTATGAAGATCCTCTTGATGAAGGTGATTTCGGAAAATTACCAAAACCTGCTATAATGAGTGTGTATGTAGATAAAATTGTTCGTGATGATAGAGAGCCTTTGATGAAATACGAACCGGGCAATCCGGATGCAAATGCAGAGGGCTATGTAGCTTACCCCAATGTGAATCCTGTCGTTGAAATGGCAGATTTGATTGAAGCGACCAGGGCATATCAAGCAAACGTAGCTGCTTTTCAAAGTGCAAAAAATATGGCAAATAATGCCATTGTGATGCTGCAAGCTTAAGAAGCTTAATCAAGGAATTAAAATGGAAAATATCAAAAATGATATAACGCTTACTAAGCCAAACTTAGGTGCTTCTTCTGTATCGGGTGGAAAAACAGGGGGCACAAAAGGCGAATTTTCTGAACTTTTAAAAAAATCTATTGATGAGCTTAACCTTGCTCAAGAAACTTCAGATAAAGCTTTGGCAGATATGGCAAGTGGGCAGATTAAGGATTTACATCAAGCTGCTATAGCTATTGGCAAGGCTGAAACAAGCATGAAATTAATGTTAGAAGTAAGGAATAAAGCGATCAGCGCTTACAAAGAGATTTTGAGGACACAAATTTAAGTATTTTAATGGATGAAGCATTAAAAAAATCAGAAAAGATATTTTTAGTATTTGTCGTACTTGTTTTGTGTCTTATTATTTTTGCAGGGATTGTTTATACCAAAATTGTTATCCCACGCAAGATGCCCGGTCTTGTTGTTTCTAAAACAGATGTAGCCCTAAGGGGGTCTATTTATAGTCAAGATGGATTTGATTTGGCTGCAAGTAAGAAACTCTATAAAGTCAGTGTCAATACCCAATCTATTGATCCGGAGAAGAGAGAACTTTTTGTCAATCTTTTTTCTATTTATAGCAATATCCCCAAACAGGTTATTCTTGAAAAAATTGCTCCAAAAGGCTATAACGTTATTTCTTATACCATTAGTCCAAATACTGCAGCCAATCTTAGAGAACTTAATTCAAAACTTTTAGCTTATGATGTGTTTAGAGAATATGAAGACAAAAGTGGTCGGATTATCCAAAAGATGGGTATTGATATTGAGGTGAGCGGGATCAGTCGTGTTTATACATATGGAGATATTTTAGAACCTGTGATTGGCTATACCAAAAAAGTTGAATTAGGTAAAATTACTACTACGCAAGGGGTAAAGGGGATAGAAAAATATCGTGATGATATTTTATCGCCCAAACAAAATGGCAAACTTGAGGGAAAACGCGATATAGGATTTAATATCATTGAAAATAAAGATTCTAAATATATACCTAGAGAAGATGGTTTTAATGTATATTTAACTACTCCTTTAAAGTTGCAAAAAAAGGTTGAAGAAATTCTAGATATAGCTAAGAAAAAGTATAAATCAGATGAGATAGTTGTGGGCATTATCAATCCCAGAACAGGTGAAATATTATCTTTGGCTACAACTAATCGTTTTGATCCTAAAAATATTAAAAAATCAGATTATTCTCATTTAAATGTTGATGCAATTGAAGTTTCTTATGAGCCTGGCAGTACGATTAAGCCTATTATTTATTCTATATTGCTTGATAAGAATTTAATCAACCCGATGCAAAGTATTGATTTGAACCATGGTATTTATAGACTAGGAAAATACATTGTTAGAGATGATTCTACTCCACCAAAAAATCCTGTTATCGAAGATGTGATTATACGATCCAGTAATGTAGGGATGATTAAGCTTACCCAACGCTTAAGTGGAAAAGAATTTTATGATGGATTAAAAAATTTTGGACTCTCAGAATTTACAGGGATTGATTTGCCCTATGAAAAGAATGGACTTCTCCCAAGTATCAAGCTTTTAAGTGGGGAAATATATAAAGCGAGCGCTTCTTATGGCTATGGGTTGCGTACAACATTCATGCAATTATTACGAGCGTATAGCGTTTTTTCTAATAGTGGCTATTTAGTTACTCCTCATCTTACTCAAAATCTTAAAGCCCCCAATGGAGATATTTATATTCCTAAACTTCCTCCTAAGAAACGTGTCATTGATGCGCTGACAGCTCAAAAAATGCAAGATTTACTCATCAAGGTAGTGTCTTCCGGGACAGGGCGTTCTGCAAAGGTTGAAGGGGTGATAGTAGGAGGGAAAACAGGCACAGCAAGGGTTGCTAAAGAAGGGAAATATGATAATTTATATAATGGATCGTTCTTTGGTTTTGCAAAAGATAATGAGAATGTTTATACAATCGGTGTGGTTGCTTTTGGATCGCATGTAAATGAAGATTATTATGGAAGCCAAACAGCAGCTCCAATTTTTAAAGAAATTGTTTCATTGTTAAAAGCGCAAGGCTATCTTAAAAAATCAAAATAACCCGGTTGTTACTAAGATTTATTATGATATAAAATCTAAAATTAAGGATAAGAATGAAAAAAATTATTTTGTTTGCAATGACATTTTCTTGGAGTATGTCTTTATTAATGGCTAATAATGCTATTTTGGAAAAAACAATCAAAGAGAACCAAGGTATTGATGTTAAAGTGGTTGATTCAAAACCTACAGATATTAAGGGGATACAAATTATTTCTTTAGAGCAACCTAATGGATTTCGTATGCCGGTACTGGCAAGCGATGATGGCAAGACAATTATTGGTATTTCTGAACTTTTGATTTCAAGTGATGAAAATTTTAAAAATACACTTAGAAAAGTCTATGAAGAATCCCTTAAACACAACAAAACAATCACAGACAAACAGGTTTTAGAAATATTTAAAAAATATGATAAAAGCAATGTTGTTAAATTAAGCGGAAAAGATAAATCTAAGACGACTTATATGGTTGTTGATCCAAATTGCCCTTATTGTGATCAAGAAATTCAAAAACTTGAGGATACTTTGCAAAAGTCCAATATTGAACTTCTTGTTGTTGGGGCATTAGGAATGAATTCTATTCAAAAAGCAGCTAGTTTTTATGATGAACTCAAAGGAAAAAAATCTCAAAAAGATAAAATTACTTTATTAAAATCAGTATTCCAAAAGACTTATCAACCCAAACAAGTTAATACTGCTCAAATTGTTGAAATTGGCAAAGAGCTTGCGCAAGCGGGGGTAACAGGAGTACCTTATATTATTAGAAAATAATTTTTATGTTTTAAAAATCCCTATTTTTATATGTTTTAGTTTTTTATAAATTTTTATTATTTATTCATATTTTCTTGATAATTTAATTTAGCTGTAAGAATTATTACCATAATATTCCACGCATTAAATCAGTGAGGAATATTGTGATGAAAAAAAGATTATGGTTCTTATTGCCGGTTTTATTAACTGCACAAGATAATTCACTAGAAACTTATACTTTAGAAAAATCTGTTGTGTCTGCAAGTGGTTTTGCCCAAAATATACAAGATGCTCCTGCGAGTATCTCAATTATTAGCGGTAAGCAAATTAGACAAAAGCAATTTTTTGATTTAGCAGGCGCTGTTAATGGAGTCCCCGGTGTGGATATTGGTACAGAGATGGGCAAAACAGGAGGGCTTAATATTAGTATTCGGGGTATGCCTAGTGATTATACACTCATTATGATGGATGGGCATAGACAAGATGCCGGGGGAAATATTGCTACAGACAATGTTGGTTGGTCTCAAGCATTCTCAAGTTTCATGCCTCCCTCCTCTGCGATTGACAGAATTGAGATCATTCGAGGTCCTATGAGCACGCTTTATGGAAGCGATGCTATTGGAGGGATTGTAAATATTATTCTCAAGAAGCCTAATATGAAGCATTTTGAAGGTGCTGCAGATATTTCGAGTATCCAAAACCAGCATATGGAAAAATATGGGGCACAATATTCTCAAGATATGTATTTGAGTATGCCTATTGTAGAAGATAAACTTGCTTTTTCATTGCGCACCAGAGAATATTTTCGCACCCCTTGGGATACTTCAGTGTCTTATAAGAAAGATGGGGTTACTTTGATACGAACTCCTGCTACTCCTGTATATTTGGGATTGCCTACAAAAGCTAATATTTATGATGTGGGCGGGAGATTAGCATGGCAAATTGATGACAAAAATTATACTTATATAGATGCGCAATATTTTTATGATGATTATGACAATTCTAAACAGCAGTTAGGGGGAGAATTGAGTGCCAGAAAGAATTATATTAACACAAGGGCAAATTTTATCCTAGCTTATGAGGGAAGCTATGATTTTGGAAAATGGGATACATCAATCCAGTATAACGATACAGCCAATAAAGGCAGAGTAATTGGGCATAAACCCGGAAAGATAAAAAATTATGACAACAGAAAATTAGAAGGTCGTGATGTGATTGTAGATACCAAGCTTGTTTCCACGCTTGGAGAAGGTTGGTATAGTAATAATTTGAGCATAGGGGGAAGGTATTGGTTTGAGTGGATGCGTGATTTGCTGGTAACTCCTGCAACATTTTCTCAGAATACAGGAGCTTTGTTCATAGAGGACGAATGGGATCCTCTAGAGGTGTTATCTATCACACTGGGGTTGCGTTATGATTACAATCAAACTTATCGTTCTAATTTTTCTCCCAGAGTATATTTAGCTTATACTCCTGTGAAATTTTTTACCTTAAAGGGGGGGATTTCTACCGGGTATAAGGCTCCTTATATTAATGAGCTTGTTCCCGGAATCAATGGTTATGGCAATCAAGGAGCATTTCCGTATATAGGAAATCCAAATCTCAAGCCCGAACATAGCGTCAATTATGAAATTTCTGCTGTATTTGATTGGGAAAATATTGGGGAAGTGAGCTTTACATATTTTTTCAATGATTTTGCTGATAAGATTGCTAAAGCTGTTGTCCATCCCAATGATACTCCCAGATGTGTGCCTTTTGATAGCTCCGGAAGTAATGCTTATTGCAATATGTTTACCAATCAAGATGCTGCTTATGTCCAAGGGGTTGAGATTTATTTAAATACTCAAAAGTTTTACGGATTTTCTTTAGAGGGTTCTTATACATTTTTGGATAGTCGTTATACTAAAGGTATATTTCATGGATCACCTCTTGTAGATACTCCAAAACATCAAGTATATGGCAAGTTTGATTACACTTACAAAGACTTTGATATTTATATCATGGGAAATTACAAATCTTCCAGAGCTATTTTGCCTACAAGTGCTGTAATTAATGGTGCTAAAGGTTCTGAAATTAAAAATACTATTGGACATTATAACCCCTACGCGGTATTTGATTTGGTAGCAAGTTATCAATTAAGCAAGAATTTACGCGGGAGTTTTGGTGTCTATAATTTATTTGATAAAAATTTTCAAGATTATACTTATGTCAAGCAAGATAAAGGGCATGATGTTATTGTCAATCGTTATAACATTGCACAAGAAGGGAGAAGATTTTGGATTAATTTAAGTATGAATTTTTAATTTTTTAGGTTTAAAAGGTGGAGAGAGGTTTCTCTTTTGAGTTTGAGATTATTATTAAATGATATTTAAGGAATATTATGAAAACAAAAATCATATTTGTTATTTTTATAGGTTTATTTACAACACTTGGCGCTGAGCAAACAGAGGATTATACACTTCAAAAAGTTGAAGCTTCTGCACAAAGAAGTGGAGGGGAGCCTACCAGTTGGCGTTCAGAAGAAATCAAAGATTTCAAGGGTTCAAGAACAGTAATTTCAAATAAGCAGTTAAAAGATACAGCCAATCAAAGTATTGATGAAGCACTTCAAAATGTTACAGGTGTGCAAGTGAGAGATTATACCGGGACTGGCGTATTGCCAAAGATTAGTTTCAGAGGTTTTGGTGGGGCAGGAAATGGGCATAGCAATACAGGGCTTATTCTCTTAGATGGCATCCCTATTTATGGAGGTCCTTATTCTAACCTTGAGCTTGCGATTTTTCCTATTACATTCCAAGCAGTAGATCGTATTGATGTAATCAAAGGAGGAGCAAGCGTGCAATATGGACCCAATACTTTTGGAGGAGTCATCAATATCATTTCAAAAGAAATTCCTCAAGAATGGGAAAATCAAGTAGCCCAGAGAGTTACTTTTTGGGGTAAAGATGCAGGTGTACCTTTTAGAAAAAATGGAGAAACTGTAGCCAATAATATGCTTTATGATACTTATTTAAAAACCGGTGGGATGATCAATGAACATTTTGGTATTCAAGCCCAAGCCAACTATGTAGGGGGACAAAGTTTTCGAGAAAATAGCCCCACTAGTGTGCAAAATTATTTACTTCAAGGGATTTACAAAATCAATCCTGAAAATAATGTCAAAATGTATTATCAGTATTATAGTTATTTTGCCAGCGATCCGGGATCTTTGAGTACAAGTGATTATAAAAAGGACAGATTTCAAAACAAAAGACCCAATAATCACAATGATGGAGTAGCAAAACGATTTGGGGTTGTTTATAATAATTATTTTGGCGATACAGAAAAAGTGGGCGGAAATTTTAGTTTTTCTTACTATACACATGATATGACTCGAAATTTTACTATTGATAGTAATTATAATAAGGTTACTTCAGGTTATGATAGCAGCCCGACAGATATTACCGATAATGCCAGAAGGTTTGTAATTAATGGCGTTGAGCCCAAAGTAAATATGAGTATCCAAACAGGTAATTTCAAACAAAATTTGATTTTTGGCGCTCGATTTTTGACTGAGAACATTTGGTTTAAAGCGGTCAAGGACACACTAGCAACCCATATTTCTACGACAACAAACAACCAAAGTCTCCAAAATAATTATACAGCCCTTTATTTGAGTGATGAATTTAATATTTTTGATATTTTTACCATTACCCCGGGTATTCGTTATGAGATTCTTAACTATACTCTTTATAAAGGCAAAACATCACATCGATTGGTAAATACATGGAATCCGGCAATCAATATTGGTTATAAGCCCATTAAAGATTTGTTATTTTATTTTAATTACCAAAAAAGCTTTTTACCTCCTCAAACAGGAGATGTTGCAGGGCAAGGGAAAAACTATTTTACTTATTTCAATACTCTTGAGGGGGGAGGCAGATATTATTTGAATGACCAATTAAGTGTCAATGCGAATTATTTTGCAATTTTTGGAGATAATTGGCAAGTGAGTTCTTTTTCAAAGACTCCTATTTCAGCTCGATCTCAAGGGGTAGAATTAGAAATTTATTTTTCTCCGATTGAAAATTTGAATCTCCATGCAGGTTATACTTATACAGATGCAGTGATTACTACTCATAGTGTTAATGGAGGAGGTAATAGCGTTCGTGGGAAGCAACTCCCTTATGTCTCTCCCCATCAATTTGTCTTAGATGGGACATTAACACTGGGAAAAACAACTTTTGGGGTTTCAAGCTATTATTATAGCCCTTCTTATAGTGATATTCTCAACACAAAGGCAGAAACTGCTGACCAAAAAGCCGGAGAATTGCCATGGTATTGGGTATGGAATGCTCAAGTAAGCCAAATATTATGGAAATCCGGACGTCAAAAAATTGAAGGCAGTTTGGCGATGAACAATATTTTCAATATGAAATATTATTTTAGAGGGATAGGCACTTCACCTGCAGGCAGACAACCTGCTCCGGGGAGATCCCTTAGCGCTTATTTAAGTTATAATTTTTAGATTTTATGCACAATTGGCTTTGGCAAGGTAGGGTAAAAGTATGGTAAAATTTCCCATATTTAACTGGAGGTGGCTAATGCCAAAGCCAAGACTCAATGCTAAATTGTTGCGAAGAATTTTTGTTGCAGCCTCTATTCGAAGATGGAATGATCAAGCTTGCCCTGTTGAGTTTGTAGAGTTAGATAAACAAGCCCATAAAATGGTTATTGCTTACTTACTTGCTCGTTATGAAGAGCAAGAAAAAGGCATATGTATTGATTGGGAAAAACTTATTAAATATTTTTGTTTTGAATTTTTTTCTCGTGTTGTGCTTACAGATATTAAGCCCCCTGTATTTCACCAACTTCAAAAACACCATCAAAATGAGCTTGCACGGTATGTAATGGGTGAAATGCAAGAAGAATTGAAGGGTTATGGGTTTATTGAAGAAATGCATGATTACCTCCGTTCCCCCCAAGTTGGACTTGAGGTAGAGATCTTACGAGCATCCCATTATTACGCCTCAAAATGGGAATTTGATATTATCTATCATTTCAATCCCCATATGTATGATGTAGAAAATATTAAAAAAATCATTGATGAAGAAGTTGAGGAGCATTATCATTTGTGTGGGATTCAAAAGATTGTCATGTTTAAAAATGTGCGTGAGTTGGTTACAATGTTTGGGCAACTGCGGTTTCAAAAACGTTGGAGTCAAACACCGCGTGTTCCAGCTACAAGTGTATTAGGACATACGTTATTTGTAGCAATCAGTGCGTATTTGTTGAGTTTGGATATTAAAGCTTGCAAACAAATGCGTATTAATCATTTTTTATGTGGGTTATTTCATGATCTTCCTGAAATACTTACTCGAGATATTATTTCGCCTATCAAACGTAGTGTAATGGGGCTTGATGAACATATCAAAAAAATAGAAGAAGATGCAGTCAAAAATAAGATTCTCTCTATAGTTCCTTCTAACATTGCTGAGGATATTGTCTATTTTACTCAAAATGAATTTAGTAATCGTTATAAAATAGAATGTTTTACAAGAGTAGCACAGAGCGGGGAAGAATTGATGGAAAATTTTAATTATGATACCTATAGCCCTGTTTATGGAGAGTTCTTAAAAATTTGTGATCAACTCAGTGCTTTTTTAGAGGCAAAAATTTCTATTTCCCATGGAATTTCAAGTATAGAATTATGCCAAGGGGCAGAAAATTTACTTGAAAAATGTAAGTTATACGTTGTAAATGGTATTGATGTAGGGGCAATTTTTAGGGACTTTGATTAGATGGAACTTTTAAATAGCCTAACAGATGGAAATGTAGGGTATTTCTTACTTTTACTTTTACGTTTTGGGGGGATTTTTGCTTTTTTCCCTTTTTTTGATAGCCAACTTGTGCCTATTTCAGTCCGAGCAGCCCTAACTTTTTTTGTTAGTGTGCTTTTTTTCCCTCTGATCCCTCATGTTTCTTTTGACTTCACTCCGGATCAGTTTGTGATAGCAGGAGCTATGGAAATTATGCTTGGATTTGTAGCTTCGCTGGCTTTGCAAATTGTTTTTGGGGCAATTGCATTTGCAGGAGATAGCATTAGTTTTTCTATGGGTTTTACCATAGCAAGCGCTTATGATCCGCTTTCAGGATCTCAAAAACCTATTGTGGGACAAGGAATTGCGCTTTTAGCAGTTGTGATAGCTTTGAGCGCAAATTTTCATCATTTTATATTGTTATTTGTTTCTCATACATTTTTGAGCTTACCTTTAGGGGAATTTGTTTTGAGTAGGGATATTGTAGCCTATATGACTAAGGCATTTGCGAATATGTTTTTAATTGGTTTTGCTATGGCATTTCCTATTTTAGGATTGATACTTTTGAGCGATATTATTTTTGGTATGATTATGAAAACTCACCCACAATTTAATCTTTTAGCAATTGGATTTCCTGTGAAAATTGCTATTGCTTTGGTGGTGATTATTTTGGTTATCCCTGCGATAATGGTTCGCTTTAAGGATGAATTGAATCTGGCATTTTTGGCTTTGAAAAAGTTATTCTAAGGAAATAAGATGGATATAATTTCTCTAAAAGAGGCACAAGACTTTAACTTTAATTTGCCACTTCCTCATTTGGAAGTTGTGAGAAAAAATATTTATGAGGTTTTGGGTGATATTTTGGCGTTTGATATATTTTGTTCGCGTCCATTGCCTGCTTTTGATCATTCTGCAATGGATGGTTATGCCCTCAAAATTTCTGATTTGGACAAAAAGCTTAAACTCAAAGGTAGAATTCTGGCAGGAGAAGATACAGAAGGATTGGAGGTGTCAGATGGGGAATGTATCAAAATCATGACAGGCGGCAAGATCCCAAAAGGAGCAGATGTGGTTGTTCCTTTTGAGGATAGCATGGTCTTACAAGATTGTTTTATTCAAATTCAAAAACATTTTAAACACAACGAAAATATTCGTTTTCAAGGGGAGGAGAGAGCATTAGGGAGCGTGATCGCCAAGAGAGGAGATAAGCTTACTCATGGGTTGATTGCCTTGATTGCCTCTCAAGGTATTGCAGAAATTGAAGTTTATGAAAAACTAAAAATAGCTGTATATTCTACAGGAGATGAGGTTGTTGAACCTGGAGAAAAAGCAAGCCAACATCAAGTTTATAATATCAATGCGGTAGGGATTATTTCTTTATTAAGTGTTTATGGACATCACTCAAAGTACTTAGGGATTTTAAATGATAGCACACAAGAGCTTCATAAGGCTATCTTGAATTTTGAAGAATATGATGTTGTGATTACAAGTGGGGGGGCAAGTGTTGGTGAAGCAGATTTGTTAGAAAAGTCATTGTTATCCTATGGTGCAAAAATAAGCTATCATAAAATCAATCTCAAACCCGGACGCCCGATTATGCTTGCAACTTTAGGAAAAAGTATTATTTTTGCCCTTCCGGGGAACCCTCTGAGTGGAATGGTAAATCTTCATAGTATTGTTCTTTCGGCATTAGAGAGGCTAAGAGGAGCGAATGCTTATTATCCCAAGCCCATTATAGCTAAATTAAAATCCCCTCTTCATGTCAAAAATGGGCGTGTGAATATGATTTTGGGAAAATATGCAGAAGGAATTTTTGAAGCCTATGATGGGGGAAAATATAGTTCAAATGCTATTAGTATAGTAAGTCAATGCAATAGTGTTGCATTAATAGGAGAGAAAATATCTGTTGTTACAGGAGATATAAAGATTTTGCCTTATGTTATGGAATTTTCTGATAAAATAAGTGAATTTATCAATGAATGAAGGAGAAAAAATGACAAAAATATTATTTGGTGTGAGTGATACAGAAGAATGTAGAAGAGCGATAAAAACAATTATTAATTTGTTTGGTCATCGCGATGGAATTGAGCTTACTCTTTTGCATGTAACCCCGGAAGTATTGGTTTATGCCGAAAGTGGTATTGTGGATTATGGAACAATTGAAAACATAGAAAAAGAAAAATCTAATGAAATTTTAGATGAATTTGGAAAAACATTTCAAGATGAAGGCATTAATTGTAAAAAAATTCTTAAAAGCGGGAACCCTATTGATGTTGTCCTTGAAATTGCTGATAAATACGATTTATTAGTTATCGGAGCAAGTGAGTCTTCTTTGTTGCATCGAATTTTTAATTCTCATCAAAATAGCTTTATTAATTCTTCTCCAATCCCTGTTTTGGTAGCTAAATAGTAATAAAGTCTTGTCCAAAAAACCTATAAGGGAGCATAAGTGAGAAAAATTCCGGCATGGATGAGTGGGTGCTTGATATTTTTATCTTCTCTAGGGGCTTTAGAGTTTGGAGGCATTGGGAATGTTTCGTCCGGGATGGGCGGAGCAGGGGTTGCCCTCAGCGCTTCTCCTTATGGTTTGTATTATAACCCCGCATTATTGAGCGCAGATAACAAAACAAAGTTTGGCTATAGTATTGGGGTGGAATATCGTCAAAGAAATATTGATAAACTTGCAGGTTTGAATCTTAAAAATATCGCTTCTTCTCCCCGGAATATGGAAACCCTTAAACAAATCCTCAAAGACAATCATCTAAGCTTAAATAGTCAAAATGGGATTGTGTTACAACTCTCTTCCTCAATTATTCGAGAGGAATTTGGTTCTGTGGCATTAGGATATTTTGGGTCAATGTATGCAGGCATTTCACTCAATGGCGATCCTAATCGTATGGACTTGATTGTTCAAAATGGGGCTAATTATTACAAACTTGTTCCAAATAATACAGGCGGTTGGGATGAACAGACTACAAATGAGACTGATTATAAGGAGCATTCGCTTTCTTATTCTCTCCAACAAGGAGATGGGCATAAAATTGTTACATCAACATTCATTCTTTCAGAAATACCTATTGGTTATGCAAAAACATTTTATTTCAAAAATTCAAATTTTAACATTGGTGTTGCCGCAAAATTTATGAATGGCATTAGCGCTAATCAAAACATTTATTTAAGCGATCATATGAATATAGCCCATGACCTTCAAAATTTTGTAGCAAAAAGGAATTATCAATCTTATAGTACATTTGGAGTTGATCTGGGAATGATGTATGAGATTGATTTCCCTAAGTTTCGTTATTTGAGTTTTGGGGTAGTGGCAAAAAATCTTAATTTTCCAACTTTTAAATATGATTTTGGAAATATTGTTATCAAACCTCAATATCGCGTTGGAATAGCTTATAATGAACGCTATTTTACTCTAGCCTTTGATGCAGATATTTTGCCCAATGATATGCTAAATTTTAATTACAAAAAACAACAAAGCCAAATGATTGGAGGGGGATTTAAATTTGATTTGAAATACTTTGATTTGCGTACAGGAGCGATGAAAGATATTCGTCAAGATGATGGCTTGATTCTTACCGGAGGCATCAATATACTTGGCATATTTGATGTTGCACTTCAAAGTGGGACAAAGCTTGGTCAAACTAAAGGCTACAAAATTCCGCGATATCTAAATCTCAAAATAGGAGGAAGTTTTTCATTCTAGATGAATGAAAAAATAAAGACCGGATTATTTTCTGAGTTCTTTGATTCTGGCGGATTTTCCTTTTCTATCTCTCAGATAATAGAGCTTTGCCCTTCTAACCCTCCCGATCCTCAAAACTTCTATACTTTCAAGGCTTTCACTATAGATGGGGAATGTTTTTTCCACCCCGATATTATTTGCCCCCATTTTGCGAATGCTAAATGTCCTATCCACGCCATTTCCTCTGATAGAAATACAAATACCTTCAAAATTTTGGATACGACTTTTTTCGCCTTCTTTAATTTTGATACCTAATTTGATTGTATCCCCTGCTTTAAAATGAGGAACTTTTTTATCGCCAATTTGAGCTTTTTCAAAACTTTCAATATATCTATTTTTCATTGGATACCCTTTTTGTTACCTTCCATTTTTGGTATAAATCCGGTCTAAAATATTGTGTTTTTAAAACTGCCAGATTATTTTTTAAGTCTGCGATTTTACTATGATTTCCCTTTGAATACTCTGAAGGTGGAGAGAATTTTTCAAATTTTTTTTCCAGATGCAGTATTCTTGAAAAATTTGGCGCTTCTAAAAGATGGGATTGAAAGCTTTCCCCAATGAGGGATTGAGGGTTTCCAATTACGCCTTTTATTTGTCTGGAGATGCTATCACACAAGCATAATGCAGGGAGTTCTCCTCCTGTTAAAATAAAATCTCCAATTGAAAACACTTCATCTGCTTGTGTTTCAATAGATCGCTCATCAAAACCTTCATAACGTCCGCATACAAGGACAATATGTTTTTTTGAGGCAAGTCGGAGGGAATCATTATGCAAAAAAGGTTTGCCACAAGGACTAAGAAAGAGAGTATATTTTTCTCCTTGGATGCAATCAAGCGCTTTTTGGATCAAAACAGGGTCTAATACTTGACCAGCTCCGCCTCCAATTTGGGCATAGTCAGCTTTTTGATATTTGTCTTTGGCATAATCTCGGATATTGATAGTATTGATTTTTATAAGATTTTTTGTGATAGCTTTTTTAAGAATAGAGTCTTCAAAATAAGCATTAATAAGAGATGGGAATAAGGTTAAAAAACTAAACTCCATTAGCTAGCCTCTAAAATAGCCCTAGCCCCTTTAACAAAAATAGATTTTTGTTCTAAAGAAGTTTGTAAAATAAAGTGTTGGATATAGGGTATCATGAAGATTCTTGGTAATTTTTGTGAGATCAATTTTTCTGAGGTTGCCACCAGGAGATAATCAGTAGCCCCAATACGTTGAATGTCGCTCACTCTGCCCAATATTTCTTCTTCTTCAATAATTTCACAATCAAAGAGATCAAACCAAAAAAATTCATTTTTTTTCAAAGGACATAGTTTTTTGGTATCTTCCAAACTTGCATACGCATAGGCATTTATTAATGATTTTGCTTGGATTATATCTGTGATTTCTTCAAAAAAAATAATAGAATTTTGAGTGTCAAAACTTTTGATTGTATAGTTGTCGGTTTTGGAGTGTCCAATATGAGAAATTTCAAGGGTTAAGATGAGATTTTTTTGAATACTTTGTGGAAAATCAGTAATCAAATGAAACTTTAGCCCTCCATGAAGACCAATGGTTCTACCGATTTTACCAATTTGTATTAAGGAAATATCATTTTTAAGTGTCATTTGCTTGAACAACTATTTTGTATGTGAAACCATCTTTTGCTTTTGCTCCGGATACAAATGTTTTGAGTGCGCTAATCATTTTGCCGTCTTTGCCAATAATACGTCCTATATCAATAGGAGAAGTATAAATGATAATATTTCTATACCCATCTTCTTGGGAAGTTTCCATAGAGACGCTTACTTTCTCAGGCTGTTGGACTATTTTTTTGACATAATCTTGTAAAAACTGTTCTATCATTTTTAAAATTACTTATTTTTGAGAGAGTTTGGCTACTCTTTGGCTCATTTTTGCCCCCACACTTTTCCAGTAATTCAATCTATCTGTGTCGATTTTTACAACAATGGGTTCTGTTAAAGGGTTGTAATAGCCGATTGATTCGATCCAGCCCCCATCTCTTCTTTTGCGAGAATCTGTAACGACAACCCGATAAAAAGGTTTTTTCTTTCTTCCCATTCTTGTTAATCTAATTACTGTTGCCATTGTATTTACTCCTTTTGATTTCTTAATTTTTAAAGTAAAAGCGAATATTTTAATTATTGAGATATTGATTTTTCTCAAGTTTGAATGCTTTTAAAGAGCGATAATTATACACTAAAAAATATTTTTTAAGTTGATAAAGAGTAAATTTTTATAAAAATATCCTAAAAATCCCCTTAAGACCATGTTATGTTATAATATCTCAAAAAAGAATTTTTAAAGATATTAAATGAATGCACTCATAAAATCACATAAAGACAGTTTATTTTTTGATGAAACAAAGTTAACCTATTTTGAACGTAAAGAAAAATTATTAAAACTTCTTAAGGGAAAAGCAACTCCTTATAAACGCTACTGTGTTAGTCCTATTCGGTATGGTGGAGGAAAATCACTGGCAGTGGGATTTATAATTGAACATTTTCCTGATGATTTAGATAGGGTTATAAGTCCTTTTATGGGTGGAGGTAGTATAGAGATTGCTTGTGCATTAGATCTTGGACTTGAGGTGAAGGCTTTTGATATTTTTGATATTTTGGTAAATTTTTGGCAAGTATTGCTTCAAGATTCGGGAAGACTTTATGAGGCATTGAATCAATTACAACCTACAAAGGACGTATATCAGCAAATAAAAACAGAGCTTAAAAATCATTGGAATAAAGAGATTGTTTTAGATCCCATGAGGTTGGCAAGGGATTATTATTTTAATTTTAATCTTAGTTATGGACCGGGATTTTTAGGATGGATGAGCAGTATTTATGAAGATAAAAATCGTTATCTCAAAGCTCTAGAGAAGATTAAAGACTTTTATTTACCTCGTTTGAGTGTAGAATGTGCGAGTTTTGAAATAGCTTTCCAAAAGTATCCAAATGACTTTTTTTATCTTGATCCGCCTTATTTTTTAGATGGAGATTCTAAGATGTTCAAAGGCATTTATCCTCAAAGGAATTTTCCTATTCATCACAATGGATTTGATCATCAACTTTTAGCCGGATTACTTCAGAAGCATAATGGAAAATTTATATTAAGTTATAATGATTGCCAATGGGTGAGGGAAACATACAAAGATTTTAAGATTTTAGAACCTAAGTGGCAATATACGATGGGACAGGGTGAAACTCGTATAGGCAAAAACAGAATACAAAGAGGAGATACTCATAATATTAAAACTTCTCATGAATTATTGATTATTAAGGAATGAATTTTGAAAATATCTCAGGTAAAGACGGCTTTTAAAATCGCTGATGTTGAATTTGTGCCGGGAAGCACTAAACTAAAATTTAATTATTTAAAAGCGCTAAAAAATGAAAAAGGCGATTTTTTGTCTCAAAAAATTCTTACCCAAAATATTGCAAGGGTATATTTAATAGTTGTAGATGGTGAGATTAAAAAGATAGGAGGTTCTCAATCTGAGGGTGGGATAAAAAATACTTTGACAATCTATCAAGATGGTGGTATAAAAGGCAGACCAAGTATTAGAAGCTTTGGGATATGGTATTTTTTGTATCATACAATCTTAGAAGGAAAAAAAATTGAATTTTATATGATCTATCAAGAAAATTTTAAAAAAGAAATTAAAGGGCTTTTTGGAGAAAAAGTTATTGAGAATGCCTATATTAGTTATAAACTTATTGAACAGTGCTGTATTGAAGATTATTTAGAATTTGAAAATGCTCAATATCCTGAATGGAATGTTCAAGAACAAGGAATGGATTGGCCTTTGATGATTAAAAATGAACATGCAGGGCTTTTAAAATCAAGTGCAACCGGAAAAAAAACAATCAAGAGAAAAGAGGTTAAAAGATAACAGATATTGCAAGTGAATTAAAATATTAAAGTTTTAGACTGAAATAATCAAAATTTACATCTTTCCTTTCATCTGCCCCATCATACCCATAAATTCTTGCATACCACCTTTGGAACTAAGACGTTTAGCCATTTTGGAAGCATTGTCAAATTGCTTGATAATACGATTAATATCGCTGACTTCCAGCCCACTCCCTAATGCGATTCTTTTTCTGCGACTTCCATTGAGCAATGCAGGGTTATTTCTTTCTTTGAGGGTCATGGAATTAACCATTGCTTTGATTTTTTTCACTTCAGCTGAATTGTCCAAATCTACATTTTTGAGTGCCCCAGCCATATTTCCAAGTCCCGGGATCATGGACATAATAGAACTCATGGAACCAAGTTTTTTGATATTTTCAATCTGAGCAATAAAATCACTAAAAGTAAATTGTCCTTTTTTGATTTTTTTACTGATATTTTTGGCTTCTTGCTCATCTAAAATGCTAGCCGTTTTTTCTGCCAAAGAGGCAATATCGCCTGCCCCCATAAGCCTTGAGATAATACGATCGGGGATAAAAATATCTAAATCAGGGATTTTTTCACCATTCCCGATAAAACGCAATGGGATACCCAATTGATAAGCAATAGATAGGGCTATCCCTCCTTTGGTATCGCTATCGAACTTGCTTAAAATTACTCCTGTAATCCCTATTTTTTGGTTAAAAGTATCCGCACTTCTAATCCCATCTTGACCACTTAGAGAATCAGCAACATAGAAGATTTCATTGGGCTCTAGTGCATTTCTGATAGACAGAAGCTCTCCCATGAGTGCTTCATCAATTGCTAATCTCCCTGCGCTATCGACAATCATTACATCATATTGCCCTGTGATAGCTCTTTGTTTGGCTGCTTTTGCGACTTCCGGGGGAGAGACATTTGGGAGTGTAAAAATATCAACCTCAATTTGGTTGGCAAGCTGGGTTAGTTGCTCTACTGCTGCTAAACGTGCCAAATCACAAGCTACGAGTAAGACTTTTTTATTTCTTGTTTTGAGATAATTGGCAAGTTTGGCTGAAGTAGTTGTTTTTCCACTTCCTTGTAGTCCTGTCATAAGCACAATTGTAGGTGGTTTTGTAGCATAAACAAACCCATAATTGCCATTTGTATCAAGAATTTGGGCAAGACTATTTTGGAGTGCATTTAAGAAATTTTGTTTCCCAATGCCGGTTTGTTTAGTTTGTATCTGGATATTTTTGAGTAATTCTTTTGTAACTTTATGAAAAACATCATTTCTTAAAAGTGATTTTTTGAGTTCTTCAAGCGCCTTATCGAGTGATTTTTCGTCATCATTGAAACGGATTTTGCTTAAAGCACTTCTAAAAGATTCACTCAATGTATCAAACAATACAAACTCCTGATTATATATTTTTATGTTGTTTTTGATTTGCCCAATTTTGACATAAAACTTCTTATTTTTAGGTAAATAGCTAAATTTCAGATTGGTTTAGGTTTCTAAAATCATAGATATTCTTTTTTAGATTTTTAGATGAAATATTCTACAAGAAAACAACTTGCAATTATATAAAAAATCCATTAAAACTTTTTCGTTATAATTTTTCATATAATAAAAATTTTGATTAATCAAACTTAAAAGAGGACCCACCCAAATGATGAATTTTGAAGTTAGTTTAAAAGCCAAAAATCTTAAAGTAACTCCTCAACGGATTGCCATTCTAAAGGAGATAGAGAAAAATGGGCACATCAGCATTGATGATATTTATGAGAATATCCGAAAAGATTATCCCTCCATTTCTTTGGCTACAGTTTATAAAAATATCACAGCCTTATATGAAGTCAATATTTTGCGTGAAATAAAAGCTCCTGCTCAAAAACAACGCTATGAGCTTAGTTGTGATCATCATATACATGTGGCTTGTGAAAAATGTGGCAAACTGGAAGATATCAAAATAGACATTTCAGATATTTCAAATAAATGTGCCAAGATGAGTGGCTATCAGTTATATGACACATCGGCAGTATTTATTGGTATTTGTCCTGAATGCGCCCATAAAGAGAAAAAATAGTTTAAAACTCAAAGTAGTTGAGACTCCACATTGGCATCAGCACTCCTAGTCCAAACCATAAGACTAGGGCGCCTATAAGGAGTGTCATGACGGGTTCTATCCATTGACTAAAATTATCAAGCTTTTGGGTGTAGAGTTCTTTGTAATAAAAAGAAGACATTTCAAGCATTTTTTCTAGGTTACCACTTTTTTCTCCGGCAAGGATAAGCCCTTGGGCAATTGGACTAAAAATTTTTGCTTGAGAGATTGCCTTTGAGAGATTCTCTCCTTTTTGGATAGAAAAATGAACTTGATTGAGGATGTTTTTTAAGTAAGTGTTTTTGATTGAAGTATGAGCATTTTTTAGGCAAATTTTTATATCAAGCCCTGTTTTTTGGGAGAGATAAAATGTGAGCAAATAATGATGTAAATCTCTGTATAAAAAAATTTTGCCTATAAGAGGGATTTTTAAGATATATTGGTGGAATTTTTGCGCAATAGATTTGTATTTTTTAAGGGGATATTGCAAGAAAAAACCAAATAAAAACATAAAAATAAGAATAGAAATTCCCCATTTTTGAAATACATCTGCTGCAATGATAAGTGTTTTTGTAGCAAAAGGCAAAGCAAGACCAATATCTTGAAATAAGGCTATAAATTCCGGTATCACGGTGGCATTTAGTATTCCAAATGCTATAAAAATGCAGATAAAAACAATACAAGGGTAAAATAATTTCTTTTTAAAGCTTGCAATATCTTTTATGGATTGCTCTATCTCATCACTTAGAAGACTAAAAATTTCAGCAAGACTCCCGCTATTTTGTCCAACTTCAATCATTGAGATTCTCATTTCTCCAACAATATGCTTAAACTTTGAAAATGCTTTTGCCAAAGAAGATCCCAGTGAAAGTTCTTTTAAAATACCTTCATACATGGATTTTATTTTTGGATGGTGTGTGCTTGTAATCATGTGTGTGAGAATTTCATCAATAGGGAGGGCAGCATTAATCATGAAAGAAATTTGTCGAAAGCTCAAAAGAAGCTCTTGATGATAAGGTAAAAAAGATTTTAAAGAGAATTTTTTTGAATCTAAGGGGGTGATTTCAATAGGAACAATGCCCAAAGCATATGCTTTTTTCTTGAGTTGATCTACATTTTTGGCATTTAAACAGATTTGTTGGGTTTGAGAATTTCTAAGTCCTTTGATAAAAAATTTCATTCTCTTATGACCCTGCAGATTTCTTCATAGCTTGTAATTCCTTGTGAGGCTTTATGAATTCCATCATCAAAGAGTGTTTTAAAATCTTTGAGATATTCTTGAAGTTTGGGTTTATCTAACAAAATATTTTTGATTTCAGGGGTAATTTCCAGAACTTCAACAATCGCCTCTCTACCTAAAAATCCTTGCATATTGCATTTTTCACAACCATTAGAGATAAAAAATGCAGATGAAGAGGATAAAAATTTTGATGTTATTTTGGGGGTATGGGTATGAGGTTTTTTGCAATGAGGGCAAAGTTTTCTTACCAATCTTTGAGAAATAATTGCAATTAAACTTGAGTTAAGCAAATATGGTTGTGCGCCCATGTCCAGAAGTCTTTCAATTGTACTTTTGCAATCATTGGTGTGGATAGTAGAAAACACAAGATGTCCCGTAAGAGAAGCTTGCATAGCAAGTTGAAGAGTTTCTTGATCGCGAATTTCTCCTACCATAATAATATCGGGATCTTGGCGAAGGATAGCTCTTAGGGCATCAGAAAATCCAAATCCATAATCAGGATTGATTTGGACTTGTGCAGCAAGATTGATTTGATATTCGATGGGATCTTCAATGGTGATGAGTTTTTTATCTCTGGATTGGATAGTTTCTAATAAGGCATATAATGTGGTGGATTTACCACTTCCTGTAGGTCCTGTAACCAAAATAATCCCATGAGGAGCTTGGATACTTTTTTGGATTATACAGAGATTATCGGGAGTGAGATTAAGGTTTTTGAGACTTAAAGAATTGTTTTGTTTATAAAGTATTCGAATGACGATACTTTCTCCATAATAAATAGGGACACAAGAAATCCTAAAATCATATTCTTTGTGATTGATTGACAAAGTATAACGACCATCTTGAGGGAGTCTTTTTTCGCTAATATCAAGCTTTGATTCCAGTTTGATTTTGTTGCATAATAATTCGAAAATGTCTGTTTTGATTCTGGAAATTTCTTTGATCTTGCCATCTTGACGAATTCTAAGGCTTGCATAAGTGGCTTTAGATTCTAAATGTAAATCACTTGCTTTTTGAGTAATAGCATTCTCAAGAATATAATGATAAAGATGGGTGATGCTTGCTTCATATTTAATGGGATCTTGAATTTGGGCGCTAATATGGTAGATATGTTCTTGGGTTTTGAGGTTATCAAGGGCAGCATAAAAGGATTTTAAGCTTGTGAGATAAAATTCAAAACTATAAGTCGGGTATTTTTGTTTGATAAGTTCTTCTAAGAGATTGATATTTTCAATATGATAAGGTTCAAGGGTGATAAGATTAATTTTTTGAGTCTCAATGGTGTAAATAAAGGTTTTGAGTTTGAGAGCCAAATCATAATGAATGAGCATACAAGACTTCTCATCACTCATCCACTCATCAAGACAGGCATATTTTAATCCGGAGGCTCGTATAATATCTTGAGCATATTCTGAAAATTCTTTTAAGGCTTGCTCAAAGGATTCTTGAGTTGTTTGAAGGTATTCAATAAGATGATGAGGGCAAAATTCCGGGATATGATTTTTTTGCATAAATGCTTGAAATTTTTGTTTCATTTTTTTATCTTCAAAACTTTTTGGGCTTGTTGCATTAATTCTTGAGCTTCTTTTTGTCTGCCTATTTTTGAGAGACTTTGGGTATAAACAACCCAACTTTTTAAGTCTTTGTGATTGATTTGATTAGCCCTATAAGCCCATATCATAGCATTTTCATAGGATTGATTTTCATAATAATCTTTGGCAATTTTTAGGGCATGATTATAAGTGAGTGTCCCCAAAATTGTGCCCATATAAAAAGTAGGCTTTGGTATCATGATCGCATGTGGAGCAGATGAAATTACTTTTTGTGGTATTTTTGTGAGGGCATGTGGGGAATATTTTGGTTGGGGTTGGGTGATTTTTGTATTATTTATTTGTATTTTTGTTTGATAAAAATATATGCCAAAAATTACTACCCCACAAGTTATCGAAATGCTTATAATAATAGATGATAATTTGATTTGTGGAGTTATTTTAATTTGTCTCATGATGCTTTTCCTGAAGATATTCATACCCCAAATCTTGCATAGAAGGAGTATTTGAAGCAATGATTTTAGGAGTAATGATAATGACCATTTCTTGTGTTTGCTTGAGATTTTTTTTATAAGAAAAAAGGTATTTTAGGATAGGGACTGAACCCAATAAAGGGATCTTTTTTTCAACAATAGAATGAGTTTTGTGGATAAGTCCTCCGAGGATTACTTTTTGATTATTTTGAAGTTTGACTATTGAAGAGAGTTGGTTCGTAGATAGATTAGGGGGTGATTTTAAGGCGTTGGGTTGGTTTTCAATCATTGTATCTTTGGCGCTTGTGATGGAGGGGTTAATTTTTAAAATGACATAATCTTTACTGATAG
Source organism: Helicobacter sp. 11S03491-1 (assembly GCF_002272835.1). NCBI lineage: Bacteria > Pseudomonadati > Campylobacterota > Epsilonproteobacteria > Campylobacterales > Helicobacteraceae > Helicobacter > Helicobacter sp. 11S03491-1. Next base: position 34,469 of record NZ_MLAO01000013.1, on the reverse strand, counting down.
AGGGGGTAACATCCAGAAGAACTCCGGAAAATATTGTTGGGAATTGTTCGCCGATATTTTGGACGACAGCTGTATTGGTGCTATTTTGATAAACAAGATTTTGAGAGTATCGCAATACATTGCCTACAGAAATAATGGCAGGTTGGTTGTTAAGGGTGAGGACTTTAGGGTTTGATACAGAGCTAACTTTTCCATAAGTATTTAAAAATTGCAAGATTTTAGCAATACTAAGCTCTTGAGGGAAGATATTAATCCCATAATTGAAATTTTCTTTACTCAAAGAAATAAGACCATCTGAAGGATCTTGTGCTTGAATTCCCAGTTTGTAGATTTCTGCCCAATTGACACCCGCAGTATCTGTGTTGTTGTGTGAAATAGTAAGGATATTGACATCAATGAGAACTTGAGCTTGCATTTTTTGATTAAGCCAATGGATATAATTTTGCACACGTTTGATTTGAGAGGGTGTTGCTGTAATAGTAACAAGTCCGGCTACTTTGTTGATAACAATGGATTTTTTATTTTCTGTAGATTTTTGGGGCTGATTTTTATCGCCGGGGCGGTAAGTAATGGCATAAAGTTCATTTTTGAGTTCTCCCCAAAAATTTAACTCATCAATGGAATAGATTTTTGTCCCGCTACGTCCAACGTTGAGTTTAGTTTGATCGCTTCCTAAAGACATAGCTTTTTGATGAGCATCATTTTGTGAGTCATTATAAGAATAAAATTGGTTCGGATAGAGATTGTTTTGGGTATCTTGAGAAAAGATGACATCTGTATTGCTTGATCCAACACGTGCAGTAGCGACATAATCAATATTAAAAGTTTTGGTAAGAAATCTTTGAATTTTGATATGACTATCTTTGATTTGATAATCCAAATCAGCCCCTTCGGCGATAATATTGAATAAATAATCTATTTTCTTATTCTTAAGATTGAGGGTTAATTTTTGAGAATTAAGCAATTCTTTGGTTTTAACATCTGCATAAATAATACTAAAAGAACATTCATTGGCTATTTCCTCAAGGACTTCTTGGAGGGGCACATCTTGATGGATAGATATATTAAATTTCTTGTCATTACACAAATCCATTCCTTGTGCTATGAAAAAATAACACATAAACACAAAAATTTTTTTCATTTTTGTTCCTTTGGAGGGTGGGTATAGAGCGTAAGGGTTTGGTGTGAATTTTCTAATACAACAAAGTTTTTTCCAATTTCATTGATGGAGTATTCTAAAAATTTTTGATGGAGTTTATACCATTTGCCATTGATTTTTGCTCTTTGATTAATGATAATTTCGAGTTTTGGTTTTTGAATTATGAATGGACTAAATATATTGAAAATATTTTGTTTGGGGATAGAAATAGGTGTTTTAAGTGTTTGTAAATCATTTCCATATGCAAGAGTAAAAAATATTGCAAATAAATATCTTATCATTACAGACCTAAATTTTTAATTGTTATTTGGCAAGTTAGCTTGTTGTTTTTGAGTAAAAAATGAAAATCTTGAATAAAGACAAAATGGTTTTCTTCAAGATTGCGTATCCATTCCATAATATTTTCAAAATCTCCTATCAGAGTGAATTTTATACTTTTTTGATCTGCTTGTATGTCTGAAATAATTTTAAGGTTTAAATTCTTTGTGAGGGTTGTTATATTTTCAAGCAAGTCATAATTTGATTTTGAAAGTTTTTTCAAAGTTTCAATATCTTGAGTTAAGCTTTGATTTTGTAATAAAATTTCTTTAGAAGAGGACTTTTCCAGGGTATGTGAGAGTTTTTTAGAATTAGCTAAATTTGCTTTGAATGCAAGTTCTGTTTGTTTATAAATTTTTTTGTGTTCTTTTAGGGTTGTGTTTATAGGAGGCAATATCCAAAAATAAATAATAAAAAAGACTAGCCCTAAAGACAGGATATAAATCATAAAAATTTCTCTTATTGTTTTTGTAGAGAGGTATTTATCAATGGAATAAAAGGTTTTAGTAAGCATTGCTAACCCAAATAACTTCAGTTGAAAATTCTTTTTGCGATGTGTAGATTTTATGATGAAAAATCTCTTGATGGTTATTTGCAATTAAAGAAGTGTTTTTCAAATCTTGTATAAAATGGAGAATTTCTTGTTCGCAAGAAGCTTTTAGTCTGATTTTGAAGCTTAAAATATTTTCAAAAATATCACTTACAAAATAAAAATCTTCAATAAAAATATTTTTATCTTGAATAATTTTAGCTAATTTAGCAATAAAATTATATCTAGGGGTATAAGAAATTTGAATTTTATTTAATAAATTTAAATGTTCTTCTATAGAGTTGTTTTGATTTTTTATATTTTCCAGCCGAGCAAGAGATGCATGAGTTTGTGTGTGGGCAGAAGTGTTGTTTTGAAGTATTTGAATATTTTGATAAGCGAGATTTTCGGAGTGTTTTTTCAAATAAAGACCATGAATAAATAAAAATGTTGGGTATAAAAGCATTAATATAGCCATGAGGGCAATTTGAAGCAGCATATTGAAGCTTTTACTTTTGGTGATGTAAAATTTTTCATTTGATTTTAAAATAGGCAAGGGTGTATTTTGGAGTTTAGAAAAATAGACAAATGCGAGCGTGACCATAGGTTCAGGGGTATTCTCAATAAGTGTATTTATAGGAACGACAGGAATATTTAAGTCAAAACTTTTTTGAGTGCAAGTATAGAGTGCGGAAGGCATAGTGTAGATTGCCCGGATATAATGGAGTGCCTTAAAAATAGCATCTGTATCCGGAAAGGGCGAATGATAGAGAAGTTTATCATGATGGTAAAAAACAAGATTGTCATCAAATAAAAATAAACTTGATTGTAAATATTTGGAGTCTAGAGCCATAGGGAGGAAAATATCCGGGATAAAAACTTGATAGTTTGAAAATGCAAGCTCTAGTTTGTAGGCATAGATTTGAAAAATTTCTTCAACAGATGTTTCTTCATGAAGATAAGTGAGGGCATATTGAATATTTAAATCAAAAATACCTTCTTGAATGCACTGAGCATAAAGCCAATCACTTATTGCAAAAGCAGAAGGAATAGGAGAATTTTTGTCGATACGAATTTGATGTTTGATAAGTTTTGCCCCATGGATACATTCAATGATGGTATCTGATTTTGATGGTTTTATCGGGGTTAAATGTGTATCTAAAAAAACTTGTGTTTTATTATCAAAATAAATAATTTTATTTTGTTTTTTCATACTTATCATTCTAAATAATGCCTCCAAAAAATCAAAAACATTATTATTACAAATATTTAGTTAAAAATAATTTAAATCATAAAAATGCTTTTAATTCATTTTTCACTTTTAATAGTTTATCTTCACATTCTTGGAGGTTTTTTTGATTTGTAGCTAAAACTTCCTTAGGCGCATTTTGAATAAATTTTTCATTATGAAGCATAGATTGGAGCTTAGAAATTTCTTTTTCTAATTTATCTCTTTGGGAATAGAGACGCTTAAGAATCCCGCTTAAGTCAATTCCTTCCAGACTCAAATAACTTTCACAATAATCGCTAATATCAGAGACAACATTTTGAGGTTTATAAGTAATAATTTCTACATCTTGAACTTTGGCAAGTTTGGGGATAAATTTTTGAAGAAGTTTTAGATCTTTAGGCGTTTGATTTAGGCGCAAAAAGACTTTTGAAATTTGTTTATTCCCAATATCTAGGGCTATTTTAACTCTCCTGATAGAAATAATGGCATCTTTTAAAATCATAAATTCATTTTCAATCTCTTCATCACGCAGCGTTTGTGCAGGATAAGAGGTTACCATGATGGATGGAGAATTTTCCAAAGAAGAAGCATTGAGTTTATGCCACAAATCTTCGCTTAAAAAAGGCATATAAGGGTGTAAGAGTTTGAGGGCTTCTTTAAGAATACTGCCAAGTTCATATACAGAGGGCTTATCAGCTTTGCAAAATTCAATAAACCAATCGCAAAACTCTCCCCATAAAAATCGATATAAAATACTTGCCCCATCATTGAATCGATAAGAATCAAGAGCTATTCTTATTTCTTGAGTGGCAAGATTGAGTCTTGATTTGGCATATCGACCCAAGGGGGTTGTAAAATCTTGCAATTTTTCTTTATCTCCAAATCCTTTATTTAACGCTTCTTGAGTGTTTATTTGTTCTAGATACAGCATTAAAAAATTTACAGCGTTAAAAAGTTTGTTTGCGAAATTTTTTGAAATTTCAAGTTGTGAGGTGGAGAGTCTGATATCTCTGCCTTGAGCACATAAAATTGCCAAACTGAATCGGAGACTATCTGCGCCATAAATTTCTATCATTTTTAAAGGATCAATAACATTTCCCTTGCTTTTACTCATTTTTTGTCCATTTTCATCTCGGACTAATGCGTGCAAATAGATGTCTTTAAAGGGAAGTTTGCCCAATAGGGATTCTCCACTTAGAAGCATTCTGGCTACCCAGAAAAATAAAATATCAAACCCGGTGATAAGCAAAGAATTGGGATAGAATTCCTCCAAATCATCTTTTTGCCATTTTTCTCCTTCTCCCCAATGATTATTCCCCCATCCAAGAGTGCTAAAAGCCCATAATCCTGAACTAAACCATGTATCAAGCACATCAGGATCTTGCGTGAGATTTTTACTCCCACATTGTGGGCAATGACTTGGCATGTCTTCTTGGCTTGCAAATGTGTGGGAGCATTCGCAAGTCCATATAGGGATTCTATGCCCCCACCATAATTGTCGTGAGATACACCAATCTTTCAAATCTCTCATCCAAGCATTATAATTATTTTTCCATTGAGCAGGGTAGAAGTTAGTGAGGTTAGCATTAACTTTTTGTATTGCCCCTTTGGCAACCTCAGCTTTGACAAACCATTGTTTAGATATATAGGGTTCAATAATATTACCACATCGATAACATTTGCCTATTTGATTGGTATAATCTTGTATTTTTTCTACAAAACCCTCAAGGGATAATTTTTCTATAATTTTCTCTCTGGCCTCTAATCTCTCAAGTCCGCAAAATTCTCGAGCATTTTCATTGAGGAAGCCATTTTTATCAAATACAACGATAAATTCTAAATGATGTCTTTTACCCACTTCATAGTCGTTTATATCGTGAGCAGGTGTAACTTTTACACAACCTGTTCCAAACTCCATATCTACATAACTATCCTCAATAATAGGGATTTCTTTATGGATAAGAGGAAGAATGACTTTTTGTCCTATAAGATGTTTGTAGCGTTTATCATCAGGATGTACCATGACTGCAGTATCGCCAAAATAAGTCTCCGGACGAGTAGTTGCTACAATAAGATAATCTTTAGAATTTTTGATAGGGTATTTGAGGTGATAAAGTTTGCCTTGGTTTTCTTCATATTCTACTTCAATGTCTGAAAGTGCTCCATCATGTGTACACCAATTAACCATGTAATTATCTTGAACAATCAATCCCTTTTCATACCAATTTATAAAAGCTTTTTTTACAGCATTTCTCAACCCCTCATCCATTGTAAATCTTTCTCTAGACCATGCAGGAGTGATACCAAGATGATGCATTTGAGAAAAAATCTCTCCTCCGCTTTTTTCTTTCCATTCCCATACTTTTTGGATAAATGCTTCTCTTCCGATTTCTTCTTTCTTAATTCCTTGTGCTAAAAGTTGCTTTTCTACAATGTTTTGTGTAGCAATACCTGCATGATCGAGTCCGGGTTGGTATAAAGTTTTATAGCCATCCATTCGTTTGTATCGTGTGATGATATCTTGAAGTGTAAGCGTGAGGGCATGACCGATATGCAAAACTCCCGTTACATTAGGCGGGGGCATCATAATTGCAAATGTTTTGCCCTTTTGTTGGATAGGAAGATTCCCATTTATTTCAAAATATCCTCTTTCTTTACAGATCTGATAAATCTTTGATTCAATTTCTTTGGGTTGGTAAGATTTTACTCCGGAATTTGGATTCATTAGATTTCCTTGTTAAGTTTTTGGTATAGGTTTTGCTTTTTGAATTATACAAGAAAGCAAATAATTACAGGAGAAAATATGCTTTATGATTTAAAAGCTCCCATTTTGGGTTTTGAAAATGTTTCACAGGTGCGATTTGAAAAAATTGATACAATCTTTAGTAAAATAAGTACTCTTGATAACTCTTTGAGTATGATATTGGTCAATCCCTATATGCTTAGAGAATATTCTTTTAGTGTGCCTAAATATATAGAATTGCTTTTAGAGTTAGATAAGGATTCTCAAGTTGAGGTTTATTGTGTGATTGTTTTGCAAAAAGATTTGCAAGATTCCATGGTAAATTTCTTAGCTCCTTTGATTTTTAATCCCAAAAATCATAGTGCAGCCCAGGTTGCGCTTTCGATGATGGATTATCCGGATTTTGGATTTAGAGATACGCTCAAATCTTTTATCAAGCAAGAAGTGGGCGCTTAAATTTTATTTTTGAGGGATATTGATGAATATTGTTATCACAGGAGGAGGAACAGGAGGGCATTTGGCTATTGCTAAGGCTTTAGCCCAAGAGTTTCAAAAAAATGATCACGTATTGGTATATATTGGTTCTCTTAATGGGCAAGATAGAGAGTGGTTTGAAAGTAGTGATTTGTTTGAGAAATGCTATTTTCTAAATACTTTGGGTGTGGTGAATAAAAAAGGTCCGGGAATTTTTAAATCATTATGGAAGCAAGTATTCGCAACTTTTCAAGCATGCAAGATTTTTAAGATTTACAAAATTCAAACTGTATTTAGTGTGGGTGGATTTTCCGGCGGACCTGCAAGCTTAGGAGCTTTGTTATGCAATAAAACACTTTTTATTCACGAACAAAATGCTATTAAGGGGAGTTTAAATAAACTTTTAAGTCCTTTTGCCAAAGCTGTATTCGGGAGTTTTACTCAAAAAGGAAAGAATTATATCAAAACTTCTTATCCTCTTAGAAATGAATTTTTTTTAAAATCCAGGATTCGAGAAGAAATAAAATGTGTGATTTTTTTGGGAGGTTCACAAGGAGCCAGAGCTATTAATGATTTTGCCATTTTGGTAGCAAAAAAGCTTTTGAGTAAAGGAATAAAGGTAATCCATCAATGTGGAAAAATAGATTTTGAGCGCGTAAAAGATTTATATGCAAAGTTAGATCTTTTAGATCAAGTTGATCTTTTTAGTTTTGATAAAAATCTGGTAGATAAAATTACTCAAGCAGATATTTGTGTGGGTAGGGCGGGAGCTAGTAGTGTATGGGAGATAGCAGCAAATGGTTTGCCTGCCATCTTTATTCCTTATCCTTATGCAGCAAGCAATCATCAATATTATAACGCCTTAGAGTTTGCCCAAGATGGGCTTGGAATTATAGCCAGACAAGAGGATGGGCTTTATCCTGAAATTTTATTTGATTTTATGGATAAACTTAATAGTGTTGATAAAGAAGGGATAAAAGGTATCGCACAAATAAGCAAGAGATTAAGGGAGAAGATTATGCCAAATGGAGCAAGCCGGATCGTAAAATATATTGTGTGATAGAGATTAGATTTTGATGAGATGTTTGTTAAGCCGGGCTTATGTAAGCATCTTTAAAAATTGCTTGAAAAGATGGTTAGATTCTTTTGGACCAGGGCTTGCTTCGGGGTGATGTTGGACAGAAAAAATAGGAGAATTTTTATATTTAAGTCCCTCAATTGTATTATCAAACAAATTTCTATGGGTAATTTCCGCGATTTGTTCTATTTCTTCCGGGATAGAGTAGTTATGGTTTTGAGCAGTAATTTCTACACTTTGAGTGAGGAGATTTTTGACCGGATGATTCCCTCCATGATGACCAAATTTTAGTTTATAGGTATTGTATCCGTGAGCGATGGATAGAAGTTGATGTCCCAGACAAATCCCAAACATTGGTATTTTAGCTTCTATGAGGAGTTTGATTTGATTTATTTCATGAGAAAGCATTTGAGGATCCCCAGGTCCATTGGATAAAAATATACCCTTGATTTGATTGTCTTTGTATCTTTGAATAATTGAATTTGCTTCAAAAGAATGCGGTATTACCTCTACTTCAAGCCCAAGCGCAGCTAATTCATTAAGGATATTTTTTTTGATACCAAAATCAATAGCGATAATTTTTTGAGATAATCTTGGAGAAGAATACTCAAGAGTATCAAAATCAAAAGTGCCATTTTTGTGGGTATAAGTATTTTTGGTTGAGACCTCAGGAATAAGATTGATTTCTTGAATCTTTTGAGATTTTTCAAGGAGATTTTTAAGTTCGTTTGGAGATGAAATTTGCGTTGAGGCTACCATCATCATTGATCCATTATTGCGAATTGTTTTGATCAAGGATCTTGTGTCAATATTGGTGATGCCAAGAATATTTTGAGATTTCAAAAATGTCCCCAAACTTTCTTGTGCTCTAAAATTTGAATAAAAATCATTATAATGTCTTGTGATGATACCTTTACAAAAGCCTTTTCTTGATTCCATATCTTGAGGATTAGCACCTACAATCCCAATTTCCGGCATACTCAAAACAATAAATTGCCCTGCATAGCTTGGATCTGTAATAATTTCTTGATAGCCTGTTATAGAAGTATTAAAAACAACTTCGCCAACGCAACTTCCTTGTGCTCCAAAACTTTTCCCTTTTATAAAAAGATCATTTTCAAAATAAATATAAACATCTTGCATTATAAAAACCCTTTTTTCTTGAGTTCTTCTTCATATAGTTTCTCAAAAACAAGCTCATATTCATCTGTCCCCACCAAAAGTTTTCTTTTATAGTTTTTGATTTTTTCGATGACTTCTTCTTCAATTTCCTCATACATCTTAGAATAAGTATCAATTGATTTAAAAATAAGGTTTTTGATAAGGTTTTCAGATATATGAAATTGGATAAAACCTTCAAGACTTAGTTCGTCAAGAATTTTGTGAGAGATTTCATTATATCGATCTTCCCAAGAAAGTAAAAAATTTTCTTGCTCGGCAATTTGACGTTTGATCATCCAAAAAAGTTGCCTTTCATCTGCGCGCATAAATTCAATTTCATCAAGATTTTCTTCCAGTAAGTTTTTGGCTTTTTGATCAATTTCTAATTCTTTTTTAATATCTTCTTCTAAAATGGTTTTAGATAAATTTGCTATATTTTCTATGGGGGCTTTGATCTCCAAAAGACTGGAGTTGGCAATGTCTAGTGCTATTTTATTGGCTACATGGGGGATATGGGTTAGTTTTAATTTCATTGCTCACCTCTTGATATTAAATTGCTTGAATTCTAGCTAGTTTTAGGTAAATTTCTATTGAAATATAAAGGAAACTTTTTAAAACAAAAGTTTTTCGTCAATGGTATCTTGAGGTTTATTATCAGGAAGTTTTGATGTTGGAGTGTAGTAGTAGATACTTCCATTGATTGTTTTTTTGCTAACACCTTCAGGAATGTCAAACTTTCGCTTCAATCCCGGATCGATTTTTAAAACATTGCTCATAAAATATGAAAATACCGGTGGAGAAACTACACCTCCGGATTCTCTGGGACCAATAGGGGTATTATCATCTCTGCCATACCAAATGATTGCTTGGATAGAAGGGGTAAAACCGCAAAACCAACCATCTACATTGTTATTTGTTGTACCGGTTTTGCCTGCGACTTCTATTCCTTTAACCTTTGCACGTCTCCCTGTGCCTTGCATAACGACATCTTTGAGGATTGAGAGAGTGAGAAAAGCTTGTTGGGGTGAGGTGATTTTTTGATCGTCATTATCATCAAGAATCTCAATATTACCTTCTCTATCTGTAATGCTTTCAATTAAGGAAGGATCAACCATCATGCCATAATTTGAAAAAATTGAATATTCTTTGGCAGCTTCTAAGGGAGAAATTCCAAAACTTCCCAAAATTATGGACATGTCTTTTGGAGCATTTTTGAAACCATAATCTTTAAGTTGAGTATAAATTTTGTTAAATCCCACCATTTCTACAAGGTTGATAGTAGCCAGATTAAGAGAATGGGCAAGTGCTTCTTTAAGTGTAACAAGTCCCTTAAAACTTTTAGAAAAATTATTGGGTCTCCAGTATTCATCTTTTTCATCTGATGACTCATTTTGTTCAATATCTGTATTATAGCTTTTGTTGAAACTTCTAGCCACATCGGGGACGGTTGTTGCTGTTGAATACCCGCTATCAAATGCAATTTGATAAATAAAAGGTTTGATGCTGCTTCCAAATTGTCGTTTGATTTGTGTAGCCCGGTTAAAGGCACTTTTAGTGTGATCAATCCCCCCCACAAGCGCCAAAATTTTTCCTGTCCTTGTATCTGTGACCACCATTGCCCCATTGAGGGAGTCATAATCGTCTATGCCCTCTTGAGAAGATTTTTCCACAACAAGCGCTTTTTCTTTTTTTAATCTTTTATTAATATTGTCATAGCCATATTTTAGGGCATTTTGAGCAATTTTTTGATAGTCTAAGTCAATATTTAGCTTGATTTTATAACCTCCGGTTTTGAGATCTTTGATGTAGCTTAATTGTTTTAAAACTTCATCAACAACATAAGGTGCGGCATTTTGAGTGAGAGTTTGATTATACACTTGAGGGACTTCTACTATTGCTTTGTCATATTCTTCTTTGCTAATCCACCCAAGCGTATACATGCGAGTAACAATATTATTGGCACGACTGAGTGAAAAATCCAGATTTTTTGTTGGATCATAAAAACTTGGAGCTCTTGGAAGAGCTACAATCATAGCAATTTCTTTGAGTGTTAAGTGATTGAGAGGTTTTTTGAAATACCCCATAGAGGCTGTTTTTACCCCATAATAACCATGACCAAAAAAGGTTTGATTAAAATATCTCTCAAGAATTTCTTCTTTTGTCAGAATATGCTCTACTTGTATGGATAAAAGGGCTTCTTTGATTTTTCTAGATATTGTTTTATCTCGAGTGAGGAGCATATTTTTGATAAGTTGTTGGGTAAGAGTGCTTCCTCCTTCCAGATATTTTCCATTTTTGATATTTTTGATCATGGCACGAATAATAGCATCATAATTGATCCCTCCATGTTCAAAATACAGAGTATCTTCAACGGCTAAAAGAGCTTCAACCATTTTGGGAGGTATCTCATCATATCTTGCATAAAATCTAAATTCTCTATCATAGATATTAACTACTAAGTGATTTTTTCTATCAAACATTTGGGTAGCAAGTTGAGGGTGATAGTTTTTGATTTTTGCTACATCATCTTTTAGATCCACCCACAATATTCCTATATAAACAACAATACAGAAGATAAAAACACCTAAAATCAAAAGAATAATTTTTTTTAGCATAGATAACCTTGAGATTTTTTGATTATTTTACATAATTTTTTTGTTTGTTTGGGTGAATTTTTGACACATAAAGTGATGCGCAATATGGGATGGCGGACTGTAGGTTGTCGGATTGCTCCAACTAAAAATCCTTTATTTTGGAGTTTTTGATGAAGTGCTTGCATTTCTTGGGTATTTTTATAAGGAAGGATAAGAATCTGAGCTTGAGGGGATATGTCTAATGAGTTTTTGACTATAGATTTTAGGCGATCGATTTGTTGGGTCAAAATATGCTTATTTTTTTGAATATAATCCAGATTGATAAGAGCAAGTGCGGTATCAAATATAGAAAGAGCAGTCGTATAAATGATGCTTTTAGCACGATTACACAAAAATTCAATAACAGAATTGTCTGCTAATATGTAAGCGCCATAACTTGCATAAGCTTTTGATAGTGTGCCCATTTTGATGAAATTAGGTTGGATAGGGATATGGTGGTAATCAAAATATCCTAATAAATTTTTGCCTATACTACCGCTGCTATGGGCTTCATCAACAATTAAAAGAGCATTTTTTTCACAAGCAATTTGAGCAAAATCTTTGTGCGCAATATCTCCATCCATTGAATACACCCCCTCAATAGCGATAATAATTCTGCCTTTGGGCGCAGAAGAGTTGATATTTTTAAGAAGATCTGCGGGATCGTTGTGTTTAAAATACACTGCCCTTTCTTGAAGTATTTTTGCGGGATATATCCCGCTAGCATGATATTTTTCATCAATATAAATTTTGTCATTTTTGCGCACAAGTGAATCAAAAAGTGCGAGATTAGCCAAAAATCCACTTCCGAGGATAATGCCATTCTCAAAATTATTCAAAGCACAAAGTCTGGTTTCTAATTCTTTATGGATCAAAGAGTAACCATTGACTAAAAGAGAGGCTTTAGGAGAATGATTTGATTGGGACATCACAAGGTGATAGGCTTTTTTGGCAAGTTTCTTTTTTTGTGATAATCCCAGATAGTCATTAGATGCAAAATCTTTAAGTCTGTCAGAAAAGATTTTGCGTTCGCGATAAAGATGAGCGTGTTTAATAGCGCTTAATTCTTTTTCAAACATTTATTTCTGTTGGCTTAAAAGATTCTCTATAATTCTATCAATATCTTCTTTTTTCTCATGAAGCATTTCATTAATGCTTTTCATTACTCCCGCGCTTGCATTTTCCATCATGGTGATTTTTTGATCAATAAATTCTTTGGATGGCAAGGTAGTGTCTTCCGTCAAAGATTTAGCAAGTGCGTTGGCTTCAGTATGGACAACAATATGGAAGCCATCAAGATTTTTATACCCTGATGTTGATGAGAAATATTTCTTTCCATCTCCTTCAAAATACCATTTGCCCAAACGGCAATTTTGATGTTGGACTTGATTGAAAGAATCAGATATTCTAAATAAAAGGGCATAGAGATTGTTTTTATAAACGGTATGATCAAGCTTTGCTAAAGAACAAAATATTTGATTGTTTGAATTATATATTGCATATTTGGCAAGTTGTGCCCCACTTTTGAGGTTATCTACCATTTGATAAATTTCATCAATACTTGCTTTAACATTTTCAGTGATATGGTTTGTCTCATCTGTGCTGGTTTGAATATCGCTAGCTTCTTGTTGCATAGATTTCACAACTATAGCTATTTCTTTGGTGGCTTTTTGAGTTTTTTCAGCAAGTTTCCTTACTTCATCAGCTACAACGGCAAACCCTCTACCGTGATCGCCTGCCCGTGCTGCTTCAATTGCTGCATTGAGTGCCAAAAGATTGGTTTGTTCCGCAATATCATCAATGAGTGAGATAACATTGGTGATTTCATTACTCCGTTGCGTCAGAGAATTTACAAGCATTGTGGCATTTTGCATTTTTTCATAAAGATGATTGACATTTTGTGATGCTTTGGTGCTTATATTCAGTCCTTGTATGCCTTCTTGCTCTGCTTGTGTGGCTTTTTCTAAAATGCCCTTGCTTTCAGTTAAAATACTTTGGAATGAACTTTGAGCTTCGAGCACACCATCTTTAATGCTTTTATGGTAAGTTTGAAAAATATCTAACCCATCATTTTTCTCAAATAAAAAATTAATTTCCAATAAGGAATAGTAAGCAATATTATTAATATTTTTGCTTTTTACTTTAAAGTCATGACCTTTAACGGAGAGCGTTTTTATGTCTTCTCTTAGATGAGGAATGATTTCTTCAAGATTAGAAATTTTTGAAGCATTTTCATTTTTATACACTATTTTTGCATTTTTAATCCCCACAACAATTTCTGCCAAAGCAAAATTTGCCACCGATTTATAGGTTTCAATTTCTTTTTGAAGATGTTCTATTTGGACATTCTGTTGCGTTATTTGCAATTGCAAATTTTTATTATTTCCAAACATAATTTTATATACCTTCCTTGCCTTAAGTTTTTTGTATTTTTTTGTATGAAATGATTATAATGATTTTTGTCAAACAATTTATTTAAATTTTATTAAAATTAAATGAAATTTATTGGATTTTTACAAATACTTAGCAATTCTAAGATATTCTTATAAATGTGTATTTTAAATATTTAAAAATTGAGGTTTTTATGATGCAAAATAGATTAGAAACATTAGAATCTATATTAGATAGATTGCGGATATCTATCAAAAAAAATGGTTTAAAAAACTCTAAACAAAGGGAAGAGATTCTTTCTGTATTATATAAAAGCGGGACACATTTAAGTCCTGAAGAAATTGCTTCTGAGATCAAAATTAAAGATAAGACAACAAGTATTTCTTCAGTTTATAGGATTCTTAGTTTTTTAGAAAAAGAAAAATTTATTACTGCTTTAGAAGCAGATAAAAGCGGGAGAAGATACGAAATTGCTGCCAAAGAGCATCATGATCATATTATTTGCCTTAATTGTGGGGATATTATTGAATTCGTCGATCCTGATATTGAAGATAGACAAATAAAAGTTGCCAAAAAATATAATGCAAAGCTTATTAGCCACAATATGAAGCTTTTTGTGCTTTGCGCAAAATGTCAAAAACTTAAAACTTAAATAAAATCTCCAAATTCAAGAGGCTTCCCAAAAGGCAAGTCTTTGAGGGCTTTTTTGCCTAATATTTTTTTGAGGTATTTGGGTGCTATGCCATTATTGGGTCTTAGCGATCGGATATTTTGATAAGTAAGGGGCTGTCCTTTTTTGATATTTTCACAGACAAATAAGCTACGGGCAAATTTTCGTTGATTGTGGAGTTTAATCATGTCAGGTTGGGGATTTTTTTCTCCAAGTGCAAGTGTGCATTGACGGACTTTTTCTACCATTTCTTGAAATTCTTTTTTGTCCATACTAAAAGCACTATCAGGAGTATTGAATGATTTATCAAGAATAAAATGTTTTTCTATCATTACTGCCCCTAAGCTTGTGGCGATAATAGGAGACAGATATCCTTTTGTATGATCAGATAATCCATATTTAACCCCATATTTTTTGCCTAATTCAGGCATGGATAGAAGATTAGCTTCTTGAATGGGGGCAGGATAAGAGCTTGTGCATTTTAAAAGGGTAATATCATTATTTTGAGCCTCTTTGCAAGCAAGAAGAGCATCTTTAATCTCATCATCACCGGCAATACCTGTAGAAAGGATAATAGGCTTTTTGGTTTTGGCTACATGGTAAATAAGGTCAATATCAGTAATTTCAAAACTTGCGATTTTATACATAGGACAATCTAGAGATTCTAAAAGATCCAAAGCCTCTAAACTAAAAGGAGAGCTAAAGATTTCAATCCCTATATCTCGAGCAAGTCTAAAGAGTTCTTCATGCCATTGCCAAGGCATATAAGCCTCTTCATAGAGTTCATAAAGTGTTTTTCCATCCCATGGAGTGCCGGAGTTGATTTGAAAATCTTTATTTTGAGAATTGAGGGTAAGACATTTTGGGGTATAAGTTTGGAGTTTGACACCATCAGCCCCACATTCTTTGATAGCCAGGATAGATTCTTTGGCAATTTCTAAATTTTGATTATGGTTAGCGCTGAGTTCTGCAATGATCATAGGTCTATGCATTAGGATTCCTTTTGCCATAAATAAGGACATTTTGATAATTATTGTTTTGATAAACAAAATCAATGAGTTTGCCCTCATAGGTATAATGATGTTTTTTATAAAAGGCAATAGCTTTTTGATTGGTTTGAATAACTTCCAAATGTAATGAATGCAATTTGAATTCTTTGAATCCAATTTGTTCCAGGCATTTAAGAATATCTTTGCCTACGTTTAAAAGATGAGGATTTTTATAAATTCCCAGATAAGCATGTTTATGAGTGAGGTTAATGCGTGTAATAGATCCTACACCAAGGTATGTTTGATTTTTTTTAAATAACCAGTAATGGTTTGAAGGATTTTGCTTGAGTTCTGAAATAAATTTTAAATGAGATTTTTTAGAGATATTTTTTGAATACATCCATTTTGCAACATCTAAATGATTCCTGAATTCCAAAACAGCCATAGAATCCTCAAGAGTCATTTGTGTAAAATCAAGCGCATAAATATCTTGAATAAAAAAATTCATTCACTAACTCTTGCTTGCAGAAATAATAGCCAATAAATTCTCCAGAAGCAAATTGCCAAAAATAATTGAGTGAGATTTTAGAATCATTTCTTTTCTTGTTTGCATAGGTATAATTGTATCTAAATCTATATTCAAATTTTTTAAACTTGTTATTTTCATCACACCTTTTAATGCCCATTGTTGGCTTTGAAATATTTGATTGGAAGCTGTTGGGATAATAAGAGTGGGGACATGGGACATGGCTAATTCATTGAGCGTACCCCCTCCTGCTGATATGGCTATATCACATTGTTTCATTAAATCTGCCATTTTCGATGAAGAGATGTTTTGATAAATTTTGTTCTTGTTTAATGGTGGAATGTGTTGTTTGTGATTCAAGGGGAGAACAATATGGTTTGTATAAGGTCTATTCTCAATGAGATGAACCACTTTTTGACTCATTTGCCCACAATCGCTCCCTCCAAAAGTGATGAGTATATTTTGAACATTTTTTTGAGGGGTTTTGATGCAAAAGAATTGCTTATCTATGATGGCAAATTCAATACCGCAAAGATGATTTTTTGTCGTTGGATAAAGGGTTTGGGCATTGAGGGCGCCATTGAGAATAATGGCATTTTGGGGGTAATGAAGACGACAATTGTCATCTAAAATAATGAGTCTTTTGGTCTTTTCAGAGGCTTGTCGGTAGAAATCCAAACCGGCTTGATAGCTGTCAATAATGGCAATATCTGTGTCTGTGAGTAGATCAAAAAATATTGCTTGATTGCTCCATTGGCAATGTTGTCTCTCATGGGGTATTTTTTCTCCATCATAATAAATACTGATATCCGGGTAGAAAGGGAGCAAGAGATTTTTAAGACGCACACATCGTTTCAAATGTCCCAGACCATAAGAGTATCCTGCTTCACAGAATATTTTAATTTTCATTTCAAGGGTGCTTGAGTTTGTATTTTATTTCAGCAATACACCAATCATCAAGGGTATCAATATCTTGCGCGAATATTCCGGGTAAAATAAAAGCAATTGAATGGGAATCAAAAATCATTTTTTCTTCGCAAAAAGCATGGACTTTTCCCCAATAAAAAGCGCCTGCATCATGATAAATTTTTTGTAGATCTTGAGAACGTTTTAGGGCATATTGAGGAAAAAGCATAGAAATATCATTTTCTTCATTAATAACAAAACTTCTCCAAGGACTAAAGTCAAATGCAGCACAAGAAAATACATAAAGCTTTTGAGGATTTTCTAAAAGTTTTTTTAGAGCAAGTGTAATATGTTGGGGTTGCAAAAGAGGGGCTGTGGGATAAATACAACAAACCAAATCATTTGAGTGAAGTTGAAGTTCTTTAATGGCGTGAGCGATAACAGGGAGGGTAGGGGTTGTATCAAGGCTTAATTCTTTGGGACGATAAAAAGGGACTTTGGCATTATATTGTATGGCTGTTGTTGCGATTTCTTCATCATCAGTACTTACAATAATCTCATCAAAAACCCCACTCTGAATAGCATTTTGAATTGAATAGCTGATAATAGGTTTATCGCAAAAAAGTTTAATATTTTTTTTAGGGATTCTTTTGCTCCCTCCTCTTGCAGGGATAATAGCAACCTTTTTCATTTAGTATGGCCACTCACTCTCTAGGGCATCACTAGCAAATTTTTTCTTATCTGTGTTGCTTAGAGAGCCAATATTAGCATACTGAATTTTAGCATCAGAGATAAATTTAGATTCAATAGTATTGTTTCTGCTTATATCATAAGGTCTGATGACGCCACTAATTTTGAGGATTTGTTTTTCTCCATCTACAAGAATTTCCTTATTCCCATAAATAAAATAATTTCCATTCTCCAACACTTTGATGATTCTAGCTGTGATTGTAAGAGTAAGATTCTCATTTTTACTTTGAGCCCCTCCTCCTTTAAAATTTGTATTATTAGAAGGTTTGGTGAGACTATAATTGGTTTGATCATCCAGGAATTCTGCTGATTTTTGTTTGTTTGCATCCTTTCCGTTATAGGCAAGTCTTGGAGGCGTGGAATTACCTCCGGAAGCTGTATTATAAGCTTTTGAAGTGGTGTAATTAGCATTAGAAGTTTCATTGATGATGATAGTAATTAAATCATCAGGTTTCATTGCACGCCTATCTGCAAATAAAGGACGCTCACCTTGCCCAAAAAGACTTCCGGGTTTGCTAAATTCCGGGATAAATTCTTTAGAGGGCATTTCTTCAACATACGCAGGAGGGTTGAGGTCTATTTCAGGTTCATAAGCGTAAACACTTATAATTCCCATTGCCCAAAGCAAAATAAACATATTTTTAAAAGAGAATTTTTGCATTTCTAAATCCTTTTGCAAACTAACTGTATAATACAAAGCAAAGTTTATTCCAAAGGAAAATGCCATGAGTGCAATTAAAGAAAAAATGGTGCAAGACTTAAAAATAGCCATGAAAAATGGAGATAATTTTAGGCGTGATACAATACGTATGCTGAATAGTTCTTTGAAGCAAGTTGAAGTTGATAAAAGAATTGTCTTGAGCGACACAGATGTGATTGGGATTTTGAAAAGCGCTTATAAACAAAGGCTTGATGCTGCAGATGCTTATAAGAAAGCAGACAGGAAAGATCTGTTTGACAAAGAAAATAAAGAAATGCAGATTATTCTGGAATATTTGCCCAAACAATTAAGCGATGAAGAGCTTGAAAAAGAAGTTATCAAGACTATCAAGGCAGTTGGGGGGATATCTTCCAAAGATATGGGCAAAGTAATGGGAGCGCTTAAACATCTCAATGAAGTCGCTAATGGGCACAGAATTTCAGCAATGGTTAAAAAACATTTAAATCAATAGGGCGTGCAGCGTTTAAACATTTTGTTGTAATAGTTTTTAGCTTTAGCAATCAGTGTTGTATCATCACTTAGCAAAAGGACTTCATAGTTATTTTCAAAAGCATTTTTACTCCAGTTTGCTGATCCGAGAATGAGGGTGTGATTATCTATAATGGCTAATTTTTGGTGCATGATTCCAAAATATTGCTTGTGTTTATTTTGTTTCTTTTGTCCTTGTAGGAGACAAGTTTGGATGTGATTATATTTGCTAAGATAACCGATGGTGGAGTAAGGGTTGTTGATATTGGATTCATAATCATAAATAATACGGATATTAACTCCTCTTTTTGCTGCATTTTTAAGAGCTTTGGCGATTTCTCTATGGGTAAAACTATAAATAGAAATATCAATATTTTTATGAGAAGATTGAATAGACTTTATCAAAGAATTCAAAGCATTTTTTTGTTCATAAGGCATAAAATAAAGCATTTTATCTGCATAGAGGGTATTGAACAAGAGAAAAATCAAAAGAAATCTAAAAATTATATTTTTCATTTTTTTTCCGGAGTATTTTTAAGAATTATTGTCTAAAGAGTGATTCCAGAGCATCTATACCGACTTTTGAGACAGCTTGGTCTTGTGTATTTTGAGATTCTTTTTGTGAAACAATTTCAATAAGTTCAATATCATGTCCTGTAAGCATGGAAGCAAGGCGGATATTAATCCCATTTTTGCCAATAGCTTTGCTTTTTTGATCACTCATGATATTGACGATAGCTTTTGGGGGGAGGGTTGGATCGCCGGAGGGTTGGATTTTGATGCTAATAATATTGGCAGGGGAGAGGGCTTTGGAAATAAATATTTCAGGCACTTCAGAGTATTCAATACAATCAATATTTTCACCATTTAATTCTTTGCTTACCGCATTGATTCTTACACCCTTAACCCCTACACTTGAGCCAATAGGGTCAATTTTGGGATTGTTAGAATAAACAGCGATTTTTGCCCGATCTCCCGGAATTCTCGCACTTTTTGCAATTACAACTTCACCATCTTTAATTTCGGGGACTTCAAGCTTTAAAAGTTCTTCAAGCATTTTTGGAGTAGTGCGTGAAAGTTCCAGACGAATGCCATTTCTATCAATGCTTACATGTTTGAGGATAGAAGAAACAGTATCGCCTACAACAAATTTTTCGCCCTTAATACGATTTTTGATAGAAAGAATAGCTCGTATTTCATCAATTTCAATAAAAGTATTTTGCGCTTCATCTACCCTTACAACAACGCCGGTAATGATTTTACCCGTATTGGATTTAAATTTTTCAAATAATTGATCTTCGATTGTGCGTTGGATATTAAATTCTAAATCTCTAAAAAGCGAATTCACAGCATTTCTACTCATATCTTCCAGACTCAACTCATATT
Organism: Helicobacter sp. 11S03491-1; assembly: GCF_002272835.1. NCBI lineage: Bacteria > Pseudomonadati > Campylobacterota > Epsilonproteobacteria > Campylobacterales > Helicobacteraceae > Helicobacter > Helicobacter sp. 11S03491-1. The sequence continues at coordinate 14,336 of NZ_MLAO01000013.1, read as the reverse complement.
TGATTTCATCGCCAATATTAACATCTTGCGCCATTTCTTTGGCTTTTTGGAGTGGGATAAAATTATTGGGATCTTGGATAACTCCGGTATCATTATCTTCACAGACTATAAGAGTTTGAATGAGTTTAAGCGTTCTTTCTTTGGGATCTTCCTCAACGCTATAATTTGTATTTTCATCAATTTCTTTTTTTGCCATTTTGATAATAGAGTCTTTGACTACTTGAGAAACCATCGAAACTTGAAGACCTTTTTCATAGGCAATGAGTTCAATAATATCTAATATTTTTTCCATTTAATTCCTTTTTTGTTTTTTAAGATTATCCCGAAATTTGCTTGAGTTTGAATACTTGTGAAGCAGGGGAAGTTTTGCAGAAAGGGTATTATACCTAAAAATTTATCCAAAATGATTAGAAATAATTTTACTCAAACTTTCTATAAGCCAAATCTGGTTAGAATATACTCATATGATTTTAAAAAAACGGAGTCCAAAATGGAATTGATACTTGCAAAAACCAAACTTGAAGATAAAACACAAAAAATTACTTTAGAAAAATTAGCAGAGAAATTAAATCCTGAATACAACCATATGATTTATTTTGATAAAAGTAATAATCATAAGGATTTATTAAAGGTCGTAAGTTTTTTTCAAAATAAAGGAAAAAGTGCTTATTTATCAGAAGTGAAATTTGGATTAGATGAAAAAGATTACATTTATGAGTTGCATATTATTTAGGTTTAAGTAGGCATGGAATGAAATTATATATAGAAACTTTAGGTTGTGCCATGAATATGCGAGATAGCGAGCATATGATTGCAGAATTAAAAACAAAAGAAGGCTATACCCTCACAGAAGATGCCAAAGAGGCAGATTTGATTCTTATCAATACTTGTAGTGTGAGAGAAAAACCTGAACGTAAGCTTTTTTCAGAAATTGGTCAGTTTGCCCTCATTAAAAAACCTCATGCAAAAATTGGAATTTGTGGTTGCACTGCCAGCCATATGGGGGAAGAAATCATCAAAAAAGCCCCGAGTGTGAATTTTGTATTAGGAGCAAGAAATATTTCTAAAATTTCTGAAGTTATCCATAGGGATAAAGCTGTTGAAGTTGGAGTGGATTATGATGATAGCACTTATGTATTCGATACTGCCGGAAATATAGGGATAAAGGCATTATTAAATATTTCTATTGGCTGCGATAAGAGATGCGCTTATTGTATTGTCCCCCACACTCGCGGTAAAGAAATTTCTATTCCATTGGATTTGATTTTATCTGAAGCCGAAAAGCTTGCTCAAAATGGCGTGAAAGAATTGATGCTTTTAGGACAAAATGTAAATAACTATGGAGTTCGTTTTTCTTCTAACCACAAGATGATTAATTTTGCAGGGTTATTGAGAGAGATTAGCAAAATTGAAGGGATAAAAAGAATTCGTTTTACTTCTCCCCATCCTTTGCATATGGATGATGAGTTCCTGGAAGAGTTTGCATCTAACCCCAAAATATGCAAATGTATTCATATGCCCTTACAAAGCGGATCAAGTAAAATTCTCAAATCAATGAGGAGAGGTTATACCAAAGAATGGTATCTCAATCGCGTGGCTAAACTCAAGTCTCTTGTTCCTCATGTGGGTATTGGCACAGATATTATTGTGGCTTTTCCGGGTGAGAGTGAAGAAGATTTTGCTCATACAATGGATGTCCTTGAGAGTGTGCAATTTGATACGATGTATAGCTTCATATACTCACCTCGTCCCCATACAGAATCTTATCAGTGGGGTAAAGAAAGCATAGTATCTAAAGAAGTAGCTTCAAAAAGGCTTGCTATACTTCAAGACAAACATAAAACAATTCTAAGAGATAAAGCAAAAAAGGAAATAGGACATCTTCATGAAGTATTGATTGAAAATATCAAACATGGGGAGGATAGTTTTTCTGAAGGAAGGAGTGATACAGGAAAACTCATTAAGATTCCCCAAGAAGTTTTAAAAATTGGCGATATTGTAAATGTACAGATAAGTCAAAATGAAGGCGGAAGTTTGATAGGGCGATGTATAAAATGAATCTAAAAAAGTTTAAACAAAAGATTATTTTGGCGATATTGCCTCGTATTGTTTGGATAATTTTGTGGGTACTTTATTGGAGTTGCAAGAATCGGTTTCATTTATCAGAATCTTTGAAAGAGACAAATTTTATTGCAAGTTTTTGGCATGGAGAATTTCTGATGCTTCCTTTTGCTTATCTCAAAGTTCGCAAAAAACCTAAAATATATGTGATTTCAAGTAATCATTTTGATGGAGAGCTGATGGTTAAGTTTTATAGTTTTTTTGGATTTCGCACCATTCGAGGATCGACGAGCAAAAATGGTACGCGCGTGCTTGTAAAGTCATTTCAATGCTTGAGAGATGGGTGGGATATGGGGATTACTCCTGATGGTCCTAAAGGTCCTTATCACCATATTGCTGATGGTGTAGTGGCAATGGCGCAAAAAACAGGTATCGGCATAAGCGTATCAAAGGTTGTTTTTAATCGTTGCTATGAACTCTCCACTTGGGATAAATTTAAAATTCCAAAGCCTTTTTCGAAAATTGATTATTATATGTTAGATCCTTTTTATATCCCCAAAGATATGGATATGTTGGCAGCAAAAAAAATGGTATATGAACGAATGGAGCATCCTTTATGACAGAGTATTTGGCTTTTGATAAAATAATCCATCATCAACAGATAGGGCTATAATGAATATTTTTTCCAGACTGATAAGAAATTTTTTTTCAAATGTGTTTATCGGAGTGAATGTCGATAGTAAAATTTGTTCACTTAAAGTTATGCGTATTAAAGATGGCAAGGTCATTGAAGATTTTAATAGAGAGTTTAAAACTATTGACAATGAAGTGTCTATGGATGCTATAAAATTGATTAGGAGTTATCAAGAGAAATACCCTTTTACTTATCTGAGTGCTATGTCTAAGAATTATAATCAAGGAATTATCAATAAAGAAAAAAAAGAAGATTTATCAAAATACGGCATCAATCCTAAAGAATGCAATATTTTGGACTTCAATACTTGGAAAGTTTATATTAAAAATTCAGCTATTCAAGAGAATGCAGCCAGGTTTTCAAAAATCAACGGAATTGATTTTTTATTTTCGCCTTTTATTGTCATCTATCACCGGATTAAAAATAAAATAGGTTCTAAAACAAGCCTTTATGTGTTGCAAGAGAGGAGTAGTGTTTCTTTGTTGGTAGCTGATTTAGAAGGGATTTATTTTGGTGGGTATTTTATGGTAGAAGGTGAAGTGGAGGATATGGAAATTGAACAAGAGTCTTTAGAAAAAAAGGATTTCCATACCGATTTGCCTACTATGGATTATAAAGATGAAGATTTAGATGATGAGATTGATGATTTAGTAGATTTGGATTCTGAATTTTTTATTGATAAATTGAATGAAAAACTTCTATTAGACAACCAAGAAGAAGATTCTTCAAAAGACAAAGTTAATGATCTTACAAAAATATCTATTGTATCTAATATTATTCAAAATTCTTTGAGAGAATTTTATTCAAATGAGCTGTATGAAAGTAAATTTATTGAGGAAATTGTTATTTTAGATGCTTATGGTATATCTGATGGGGCTTTGAATTATCTGGGAGAAAATACGATGATTGAGACATCAAAAATATCCGTTTGTATTGTGGATGAATTGGTTGGGTTATCAAAAATTGAGTTTAAGAAGGGCAATTTATGAAGTTTAGTTTTCTTAATCCTCAACCCAAATATATTCTAGCTAAAATTACTAAGATATGGGTTTTTTATATTTTTTTATCTATGGTGATTGTATTTGGTTTTTTGAGTCTGCTTAAATACCAGATTTTTCTTTCGCATGAACGAATTAAGAATTATCAAGTAAAGCAAGTTTTCTATCAAGATGAAATTACCAAACTTAATTCTTATCAAGAACGGATACTTTCTGAAATTGATTTGGCAAAAAATAGACAAATTCATAATCTTATGGTTAGAGATGCTATTATTAATCTTTTTAATATTATTCCTGATCAAATTACGATTAATTATATTGAGATTGGCAATGATTCTTTGAGTTTAAAAGGCTCTGTCCCTTCAAAAGAAGTATTTAAATTTCTTTTGCAAGATCCTCTCAAGGCAATTTTTGGCAAAAGCCATGTAACATTTTTTGCGCTTTCAAATGGTTGGTATCATTTTGTTTCTACAAGTCAATCTAAAACTTCTATCGTTGAATCACCAAAGGGAGGGACTAATGAAAATTAAAAACTCTAAAAATTTATTTTATATCAATGTAGATCCTGAACTTGTTATTAGAAATATGATTTTTTTTGTTATTTTTTGTTTAGCTGTAGGGATCAGTATTAATTATTTTTTGTGGCCCATGATTGGAATGTATAAGCTTCAATATATTGAAGAAAAAAAGATCAAAACAGTGTTTTTGCAAGTCCAAAAGGATTTTAACAGCACACAAGCATTGCTTAAAAATACTAAAAATGCTAATCAAAAAATACTCGATATTATGTCCTATCAATCTTCAATGCCCGGATTAAAAGATAACCTGAAAAAGTATTTTAAAAATGTAGAAATTATTAAAAAATCCTCTCAAGATGATGTGCAAAACCAAATGATAACAGATGTGTATTTTGTGCGTGGGGAGATCCAAAGTGTCCAAACGATGAATAATTTTTTTACTGAATTAAAAGATACTCCCATGAGTATCAAAATCTTATTGCCTGTAATTGTTAAAAAAGCCAATGACGTCGATAAATTGATTTTAGAGTTTTATATGAATGTGGAAAAAAGTAGCTATAAACCAAAAGTATCCTTGTAGTTTTAAGTTATAAATGATTTTTTGTCTGTTTTATATTCTTATATCTTCTTTATTTATTTATACTACTTTTAAAGTTTTTTGATTACAAATCAATAACAAATGGTAAATAAAATTCAGAATTATTAAAGTTTTTTTTGCGTAGTATTTTTGCATAAACAACATGTAATCAATCATTCATGATAAATAGAAATTGCATTTCATAGTTGTTTATTGTCAAATCAAGTTAATTAGGAATAGATTTAAGTTATGGAGGATCGATGATGAAGTATAAAATTTTGGGAATTGTTTTGATGTTAGGATTTGGAATTGGGGAAGGGAGTGATTTAAAAGAAGCTTTCGAAAATGCTTCTATCAAGGGATTTACTTTTGGACGTTATACGCTGATGGGTGGCAAAGATGGTGCAGGCAATAGATATCAATTTCGAGCTAAGATTGATGTAACCTCAGGAGAAGTAAATGGTTATTCTCTCACCGGAGGGATATTCTTTTCTCAAGGTTCAGGCACGCCGGATAAAGGAAGCATTACAGATAGTGATATTCAAGGGAGTCGTGGTGTTCATACAGATATGAGTGGTTCTGATGTGTTTAATATCAGTAATTTGTATATGAATAAGATTTTTTCATCTACAAAAACAAGTATTCAAGTAGGGCAAATGAATTTAATTTCGCCTTTTACAGACAAGAGTGTAGATAGAGGGATTGGGGTATCTGTGCTAAATTCTGATATAGAAAGTTTGCAATTTTTTGTTTCCGGTTATGATAGTTGGATAACCGATGATATTTATATCGCTGCTCAAGCGAGCAAAAATCCCGATGACAAAAAAAAGCAAGGTTCAGGCATTGGGAATAATTTATTTATCGCAGGAGTTATGGGAAATTATCATTTGGATGAAGGCAATTTGCATTCTTTGAATTTTAAACTTTATGATTTATGGGCATATCATTTGATTGACTACATGGTTTTTGGTGAGCTAGGCTATAAATATAGCTTTGCAGAACATATATTTTTCAAGCTTATGGGGCAAGTAGGTGTTAGTGGTGTCAGTGATGTTGCGGGGTTTCAGAGTCGGAGTCTTTATTTAAAGAATTATTTCCAAGATAAGGTAAAAAATGAGACTTTAAATGCAAATAATCCTCAGGAATTAGCCAAGAATCGGGGACTTTATAATATTCAAGCAAGCTTTGAGGTACATAAGTTTTATGCCAAGCTAGGGTTTGCAGGGAGTTTTGGCGATGGGTATGGGGTGTTGTTAGATAATATAGGAGGCTTTAATACAGCAGGTAAGCTTTGGAATGGATCGCAAGGGCATGGCGCAGATGGGTTTGGATTTTTGGGGTCCGGAGCAACTAAAAATACAAATATTACAGCACTCTATTGGGGAGCAGATTATCGTATAGGTTCATTTATTTTGTCTCTTGAGGGCGCATGGGTGAGTGGAAAAAATAATTATCCTCTATTGGTGGCAGGATCAAATAATCCAAATTACCACTATCGCGGAAAAGTCTCTGCTTATCCAAACAAAAAAACCATGGATGCTTCTTTTGTGGAGATTACTCCGGGTGTTGTTTATAAAATTAGCAAGAAAATATCAGCTCAACTTTATTATGCAAGTATATTTGGAGATATATCCCTTAATCGGACAAGATTTCAGATAACTTATAATTTTTAATATCTTAATGCATGAACAAAGATTTTTCTATTAAGTTTTTATATTTTTATAGCTATAATCTATGGTAAATCAGATTGCAAACTGATAAAAACTTAGGAGTGTTTAATGAAAATTTTAAAGATTGCGTTTTTAACTTTCGTGGTCACAGGGATTTTAGGTGCCTCTTCTCTGAAAGAGATGGTAGAAAATGCTACCCTGGATGGTTGGCTGAGAGGAAAGTATTTTTATAGTGATGGTAGAGATGGTTCAGGTCAGGGCTACCAAATGTTTTTCTTGCCCAATATTCATTCCGGAGAAGTGAATGGATATAGTTTGACAGTAGGCGTTTTTGCTGCTTATGGTCCGGGTGTTCCGGATGCTGTAAATACAGATGATTCCATTGGAGGATCCAGAGCGCCAAGAATTGATCAACATTCTGCTCCGGATGTATTTAACATCAGTAATTTGTATATCAATAAAAATTTTGAAGCCTTAGGCAGCAAGACAACAGTTCGTTTAGGGCAAATGAATATTGTTTCAGCCCTCAATGCAGGGACTTCTTATGGGGATAGAGGTTTGGGAGGAATGATTAGCAATGAAGATATTAAGGGGATTAGACTTTATGCCTCTGCTTATGATAGCTGGATGACTGATAACATTATGCTTGCAATGAATCAAGTTAAAACTTATGGGATTGGAAACAACCTTGTGATTTTAGGGATTGAAAGCAATAAAGATTTTGCACCCAAAGGATTAGGGTTTAAACTTTATTATAGTTGGGCGCAACAACTTTATGATATGATGTTGTTTGGGGATATTCATTATAAATACGAATTTGATAATGGGCTTAGTCTGGGTGTATTGGGGCAAATTGCCGGGACTATCATGAATGGCAAGGCAAGATTCCATACAGGTGGTTCAAATCTGGCCGCTTATTTTGCCGATCTTAATGCTCCTGAATTTGGGGGTATGGCAAAAACAAGAGGGATTTATAACTTACAAGTTAATCTAAAAGCAGGTGGTTATAGTTCTAAGCTGGGTTATGTCGGTAGTTTTGGACAAGGGTATGGCACAATGCTTGATAGCAAAGGTGGTTTTGATGTAGGGGGACAACTTTGGAATGGGATTATTGCAGGGGGGATTATGGGATTTGGCTGGACAGGAGCAGGTGGGGTGAAAAATACAAGCCTCAAGGTTGTTTATTTTACTCATAGATACAAATGGCATAATGGGCTTGGGGTTGGACTTGATGTAGCATGGGTAGGAGGTAAAAATCGATACCCTTATATGAAAAAAGGATCAAAACGAATTGGCGATAAGTATCCTGATCCTGTTAATAATGGTTACCATGAAGGGCATAATCGAGGACCGGTTATTCCTGCCAGAAAGACTAATCTAACAGCTGATTCCGAACTTGTTGAAATCTCTCCACAAATTAGCTATGCTTTTACAAAAGATTTTAATGGTTCGCTAACTTATTCGCAAATGGTTGGGGATATGTTGATGGGTAGAATGGTAGTTACTTTAAAATATACTTTTTAATCTTATATTTCCCATCATTGAGGAGTTAAAATGGACTTTGATTTTGGATTTGATGGGAATGCTTGTAAAACATGCGGGGGAAAATGTTGTACCGGAGAGAGCGGGTATATTTTTGCAAGTATAAATGAATTATCTCAAATCAGTGATTTTTTGGCTATGGCGTTTAATGAATTTACACAAAAATATGTTAAAAAGGTAGGGTATAAATTTTCATTTTTAGAAAAGCCAAGTGAGGATGGGGTTGCTTGTATATTTTTTGATGATGTAGCTAAAAAATGTCTGATTTATCAGGTAAGACCTAAGCAATGTGTGAATTTTCCATTTTGGGAGAGCTTTAAAAGAAATAATATTAATAATAAGGAGTTGGAGAATTTATGCAAATTGTGCGAAGGTATAAAATGTTTAAAGTAATTCTTGGAATTATTTGTGGATTGATGGTGTGTGCTATCTTGGATGCAAATACTTTTTCTGAAGATTATTATTTGATGTTGAGTTCGGATGCATTTAATAGAGGTGATTTTAAGGGTGCTAAGGATGGATATTTAACATTATATGAAGAGACAAAAAATATTGCTTATGCCAAAGAAGCAGCCCTATCTGCTGCTAATATGGGAGATATGCAGACAGCAGCTAAACTTGCCTTGCTTTATCAAAATGTAACCAAGAATACTAAAGACTTACCCACAAGTAAGATTTTGGCTGATAGTTACATTCGTATGGGAGATATCAAAAAGGCTATTTCTTTGCTTGAGTCTATCAAAAAAGAAGAGGATTCTTTGCCTGTAGATAATGTTTTGGGAACACTTTATTTGAGTGAAAAAAATTTTGATAAAGCATTTGGGTTGTTAGATAATGTTTATAATCAAACTCATGATGAAGAGGCTTTGAGTAAGATTTTAATGATTTATTTAGCTAAAAATGACAAACCGGCAGCTACCGGTTTGCTTAAATCGCATTTGGAAAAATATGGCTGCTCAAAGGATTTATGCCAAAAGAGTTTTGATGCTTTTGTCCGGCTTAATGATTTAAGCGATGCTCAAGAGGTTTTTCAAATGATATATAACAAATCCCCTACAATTGAAAATGCCAGATATTTGATCCGTATTCTTGCTTATCAAAAAAAGTATAAACAAGCCCAAGAAATTGCTCAAACTTTTCCTCTCAATAGGCATCTTTTGTTAGAATTATATGTCGCACAAAAGGAATTTTCTGCTGCATCCAAGCAAGCTAGCCTTATCTACAAAGAACAAAAAAACCCTAAATATTTAGCTTTGGAAGCTATTTATCTTTATCAATCTATGGAAACTCCTAAAAAACAGACTATTGAAGAGATCATCAAAAAACTTGAACACTCTTTAAGTGAGCGTCAAAAAGAAATTGTCTCTATTAAAGAGAACTTGAATTCTCAAGATGCATTTTTTTATAATTTTTTGGGTTATATGCTTATTGATTATAATTTAGATGTAAAAAAAGGTATCCATTATGTAAAAATTGCCCTAGAGGTTGATCCCGGGTCGGTTTCTTATGTGGATTCACTTGCATGGGGATATTATAAGTTAGGTAAATGTATTGAAGCTAAAAAAATATTTGCTACTATTCCTAAAGAACAAATAGAAATAGAGACTGAATTAAAATCCCATTTTGATAGCATTAATTCTTGCACAAAATAATGCAATATTCTTCAAAAAGTCTTAAAAATCTAAATGAAAGCATCCGGCTTAGAGAAGATTTTTTGTCTTTTGATCTTTTGGGGAGAAGTTTGTCTTATAATCCTTATATTCCAAGAGCGCAAGCGCATGATTTTGCAAGAAAAAAAAACGAATTAATTGCCAAAAAAGCAATTATTTCTCCTCCTTTGGTTGAAGAAGAACTTTTTTTGATAGATACATTAGATGCAAAAGCTATTATGATTGATTTTACTTCAATATATGAGCAAAATATACCGGATAAAAATATATTTGATTCACTCACACTTTTACGCCGCTATACCAAAAAATTAATTATCCATAATGATATTTTTATCAGTCCTTATCAATTGCTTGAATCAGTTATTTATGGAAGCGATTGTGTTATTTTGGAAGTAAATGTTCTCAATAAAGAGCTTAAAAATATGTGTGCATTTGCTTTGAGATTAGGGCTTTTGCCTATTGTCAAAATTTATTCACTACAAGAGTTAAAAAAAGCAATCCTTGCAAAAGCGCAAATGATTTATATTGCGCAAGATTTTTCAAATCTTATTTCTTATGTACCAAATTCTAAAATTATTTTTTGTGATTTATCTTCAAATATAACTTCTTTGGATGAAAAAATTTCTTATGGTGTGGATATATTTTTTATGTCTTTATCAAGAATTAAATAAATGTTAAGAATATTTTGGTTAAAAGATATCCCTTAGAATTCAAAACTTAGGGAGTCAAAAATGTCTTTGCTAATAAATGATGAATGTATTGCTTGTGATGCTTGCAGAGAGGAATGCCCCAATGAAGCTATCGATGAGGGCGATCCGATTTATTTGATAGATCCGGATAGATGCACAGAATGTGTTGGTTATGATGATGAGCCTAATTGCGTAGGTGTATGTCCTGTTGATGCGATTATTCCTGATCCGGATAATATTGAAAGCTTTGAAGAGTTAAAATACAAATACGAACAGCTTCAAGAAGGTGAATAATGGCTAAAATAACTACCGTGATCGACATAGGTTCTAATTCTGCAAGAATGGCTATTTTTCAAAAGACAAGCCGTTTTGGATTTTATCTTTTATCTGAGATTAAATCCAAAGTTAGAATTTCAGAAGGTAGTTATCAATTTGATGGAATGTTACAAGAAATTCCTATGCAAAGGGCCTTAAAAACTCTGATAGAATTTAAGCAGATTTCGCAAAAGTATGGTAGTAGGAAGCTTTTGTGTGTAGCAACAAGCGCTATTAGAGATGCACCAAATGCCGGAGATTTTATTAAACGTGTAAGAGAGGCTTGCGGGATCGGAATAAAAGTTATTGATGGGAAGAAAGAGGCATTTTATGGAGGCATTGCTTGTGCTAATCTTTCACATAGAAAAGATGGGATTACAATTGACATTGGAGGAGGGAGCACAGAATGCGCTTTTATCCAAGGGGGCAAAATTATTGATTTGATTTCTTTAGATATTGGGACAATACGATTAAAAGAGCTTTTTTTTGATAAAAAACAAGATATAAAATATGCAAAAGAATTTATCAAAAAAGAACTTGAAAAAATTCCTGAATTTTATAAGCATGAGAATGTTTTTGGAGTAGGGGGAACGATTCGTGCTATTTCAAAAATGATTATGAAAAATACCAAATACCCTATTGATGTCCTTCATGGTTATGAGGTTGATATAAAAAAACATTTTAATTTTATAGAAAAAATTTATAATACCAAAGAAGACAAGCTTGTTTTGCTTGGAGTTACAGAGGATAGAAAAGACAATATTCGCAGTGGGGCGTTGATTTTGTCTATGTTGCTTGATAAATTTGAGTCTAATATGCTTACTACAAGCGGTGTAGGTGTGCGAGAAGGAGTATTTTTGAGTGATTTGTTACGCCATCAAAACTATTCATTCCCTTCAAATTTAAATCCTTCTTTGAGTTCCTTAAAAGACAGATTTTTATTTCACCCAAAACATGGAAAAAACGTAAAGATTCAATGTCTTAAAATTTTTGATGCTCTCAAACCCTTACATAAGATCGATGATAAATATCAATATCATTTAGCTATTGCCGGACAATTTTCCAGTATCGGGAGAACTTTAAGTTTTTTTGATGCTCATGAACATAGCGCTTATTTTTTGCTCCACGCATTAGATTATGGATTTTCTCATCAAGATAAAGCAATCATTTGTCTTTTAGCGCAATTTAGTAATAAAAAAATTCCAAAAGATATTTCTATCGCCCACATCAGTGATATTATGCCTCCTATTTTGACATTGCAATGGTTAAGCTTTATTTTAGGCATGGCAGAGGCTATGTGCATTGCAGATAGTTCCGGACATATTGATTATTGCTATAAAAATAATCAACTTCAAATCACAAGTCCTGATGAGATTTATTTATCCAAGGAGGTTGTGATGCGTTTAGTGAAGCCTATAGCTTTGGAGATTAAATTTTTTCATAAGGGTTGTATTTGAAAATAGGCATTCTTAGATTTTCTGCATTAGGAGATATTATTGTTAGCGCAGTTTTTTTGCCTTATTTGAAGACTTTATATCCGAATTGCGAGATTGATTGGTTTGTGGATGAGAGATTTGGAGGTATTTTAGATGATTCTCCTTGTATCAAAAAACTACATAAAATACCCTTGAAAAAATTGTTAAAATCTTTTAATCCCTTTAATATTTATCGGCTTTACCAGGATTTAAAATCTCATGAAAAATATGATATTCTTATTGATATGCAAGGTCTTGTAAAATCCAGTGTTATTGGAAGTTTGTTAAAAAAAGACAAGTTTGTAGGGTTTGATAAAAATTCTATTCGTGAAAAAATGGCTTCAATATTCTATGATCAAGGTATTTGTATCCCTTATGAAAGAAATATTTTAGAACGCAATGCAAGTTTGCTTTATGGAGCATTTGGGGAACAAGCCGGACTTGAAGTTTGTTTGCAAGATAGAAAAAGTGTTTTTGGTTGCACTCAAAATGGAAAAAACAAAATTGATGCTTTGGATTGTTTTGAAGGGAACAAAAAAACAATCTTATTTGTTTTGGAGGCTTCCAAAGAGAACAAAACCTATCCTGTACAACAATACATAGAGCTTGCAAAACTAATGCGAGATGAAAATGTAAAAATCCTTTTGCTTTGGCATGCCTACCCTCAAAAAGCACAACAAATTTTTAATGCTATCAACACATCTAATGATGTTTTTTTGTTGCCCCAATTAAATTTAGATGAGCTGAAAGCTTTAATAAAAAAAGTAGATATAGTTATTGGAGGCGATACGGGTGTAACACATTTAGCATGGGCTATGCAGAGGGCTTCTATTACTTTATACGGAAATACTCCAATGGAACGTTTTAAATTATTTGGCACTAAAAATATTTCACTTAGTGGCAATATCTGCGCTAATTATCATAAAAATGATTTTTCAATTAGTAAAATTCAACCAAAAACTATTGATAAAGAAATCAGAGGATTGTTATGAAAGTTGTTGCTAAGCTTATTGAATGGGTTGTTAATTTTTTTGGATTTTTTTTAGCCAAAATGCCCCACAAAATGTTTTTAGCCTCGATTGATTTTGTCGCATTTGTGATGAGAAAATTAGATAAAAAACGCTTCAAAGATGCGATGGCAAACTTAGATTTTGTCTATGGTGAGGATATGCCCAAAATTCAAAAATATCAGATTATCAAGCAGTGTTACAGGAATTTTGCATTTATTCTTCTTGAAGGGATTCGTGTGATTTATTTACCAAAGCAAAAATACAAACAAAAATTTGAAATTATTGATGAGCACTATATTCTTGATTCTTTAGATGCAGATAAGGGGGCAGTGCTGATGGGAGGGCATTTTGGATATTGGGAAGCGATGGCAACTATATTGCCCGAAAGATATGCTTCATTCCATTTGGCATCTTTGGGGAGATTGACAGATTATGAGGCTATCAATCAATTGATTATTAATCGTAGAGAGGCTTGTGGTGTAAAATTGATTGATAAAAAAGGTGCTTTTAAACATTTACTCAAAATGTATACCAAGGGAAATGCAATGGCCGGAATATTGGTAGATCAAAATATTGGATCAAATGAAGGGATATGGATAAAATTTTTTGGTAAAGAAGCTACCCATACTACGATTACTTCTATTCTCTCAAGAAGGTTTGAAGTCAATATTGTCCCTGTTTTCATTGATTTCAATAAAGATTATTCAAAATTTCAAATTCGATTTTATCCTCCAATCCGCACCAAAATAACACAAAATTCTCAAGCAGATATTTATGAGGCTACACAAGCTCAAGCAGATTTAACCCAAGAAGTTATTAGAAAGAATCCTTCAAGTTGGTTTTGGTTTCATAAAAGGTGGAAGGCAAAATATAGCGATATTTATCAGCATTGATTAAATGATAACTTCCGGAGGAAGCCTAGAGGTTGGTTACATGCTTAAAAGATGATTTTTGAATGTTTAAAATTGCTTTATTTTTTCTATTCCCTTTTCTCCTAAGCCAACCTTAAGCTAGATACATGTAATATTCCACTCCCATTCAGGTGAGCCTCATAAAAACTCTCCGGTTGATTCAATTTTATCTCTTGGGTTATATGGCAGTTTGATTACTTCATAGT